>NZ_JAYKTS010000017.1 GCF_037024155.1 Bacillus sp. 2205SS5-2 | reverse complement strand
AAGCTATCATTTATCTCATTTACAAGACTTCTTTTAATAAATGATCTCCCAATTGATTGGTTATCCGAAATGAGTGTAGTTTTAAAAAACGCCCGGATTTTCTACGGGATTAGTTTGCCTGAAAATGGATAATCAACACGCCTGCTATAATATATTTATAATGTTATTTTTCTGTATAAAGGGGAATTTGATGAGAGTAAAAGAGAGCATTCGATTATATACGATCGTAATGATTCAAAGAGATGATGAGGTTTTGTTGATGAATCGTCCGGATTCAAAAGGGTTTCCGGGATATATCGCCCCAGGCGGTAAGATTGACTTTCCTGAAAATCCTGCTGTGGGGGCCATTCGAGAAGTGAAAGAAGAAACCGGTCTGGAAGTGAAATCATTGATCTTTAAAGGAATCAGTGAATTTGTAAATGAAAAAGAGGCCGAACGCTATATGGTCTTTAATTATTTAGCGACAAAAGTAGAAGGACAAATATTAGACAATCCTCCAGAGGGAGAACTAACTTGGGTAAAAAGAGAGGAAGCAACAACACTCCCGATGCAATCTTGGTTTAAACACCGCTTTCCTTATTTTTTTCAAGAAGAGACATTTGAAATTTATCGTAGTTGGAGTGGAATTGAGCATGAAAAGGCAAAAGAATATATCCGTGAATCCTAGATTGAGATTAAATCCATGCTAGAGCTATGGTATTTGTTTGGTAAAGTGGTTCCGATTTTTATTTTGATTGCATTCGGAACTTTTTTATTTCTCTATAAGTGGAAAAAAAGCAAAAATCATTTTCGCTGGAGAGAGGTGTTACCCTTTGTCTTCACAACTTTATCGGTGATTGGTATCTCACTCATCACCTTAACACCACAATCCGAACATGAAGGCTGGAAAACTTATAATTATATTCCCTTTGATAATCTGTTATTAAATATTAAATACGGTGGAGATTTATGGATTCCCATCAGAAATCTGGTTGCGAATCTCTTTTTGTTTATGCCTTTTGGATTTTCGGTGGGTTGGTTGCTACAAAATTTGCAAAGAATCGGAACACGATCCTTGCTTTTCGGATCGTTTCTTTCCTTAACGATTGAAGCGTTACAGTGGTATTTACCACTTGGCCGGTCAACGGATATTGATGATTGGATTATGAATTCGATAGGAGCTTTACTTGGAGGAGTTCTTTTTGTGATTTGCTTGAAGAGTTTCCGGATGATAAGATTAAATTTTAAAAAATGATAAATCTATGACTTTACTAAACATACTTCAGGTAAAACAGAACGGTTTCAACGATTTAGATAATCCTAAGGACCTCAAACAATTGGTTTTAGAATCAACCAATTGTTTGAGGTCTTTTAAAGTTCTGATGGCTTATCTGAAATCTATTGTAAGTGTTTGGTAAGGGCGCATTTATATTCATTGTGGTTATTTCATTTTTGATTGATTCCCTTTCTTGAAGTATGTCGGCACGATATGGCGATATATAGGTCTTTTGAAATTGATTAAATAGACGGATAAATAATTTCATTAATAAACACTATTTTTGTAGTGGTTTCTATTTTTGAGAAATAGGATTATTAATATACTAACAGAATATTAATGAGTGTGTTTGATCTCTTTTTTTGTCTTTACTAGAATGATAGTAAAAATGAGGGTGAATCAATTGTTGGAAATGAATGTTAGAAATTAGTCTTTCCATTTTTAAAAGAGTTGAGTAGTGAGGATTGATAAAAGTATTATTATAGAATTTTATTGATCATATACTACTAAATAAACTTATTAAATCATGAAAAAATTGTTGTGAGAAAAACGGCGGTTGCTATAAAAAAGATGAAAAACAATAGAGGAAAAGACAGAATTAGCGAGAATTACTTTAATATTCATAATATTCAATCAAGTAAATGGTTACACTTTTCGACAAATGGGGGGAGTCCTTTGGGAATTTTAGACGTAAAAGATATCACGTTACGATTCGGAGGGGTTGTAGCATTAAATGCTGTGACATATGAGGTAAAAGAAGGAGAGATTTTTTCCTTAATCGGACCGAACCGGGCAGGGAAGACGAGTATGCTCAATTGCATTAGTGGCTTATATCGACCCACGGAAGTGAGTATCTCATTTAAGGGAAACAACATAACTCCTGTGAAACCGCATAACCGAGCGAGTCTTGGAATAGCAAGAGCCTTCCAAAATATTGAATTATTTCCTCAACTGTCGGTGTTGGATAACTTAATGCTTGGTCGTCATGTTCGCATGAAAACAGGTTTACTTTCAGGAGGACTATATTGGGGGAAAGCACAGAAAGAAGAAATTCAACATCGAGAGAAGGTAGAGAATGTAATTGATTTCCTTGAAATTGAGCATATTCGAAATACACCAGTTGGACGTTTAGCGTATGTATTGCAAAAACGTGTGGAGGGTTTATGTGCATACGCTTAATAATGTGGAAGTGATGTATGACAAGGTTATTCTGGTTTTAAAAGGAATGTCCATGGTCGTACCAAAAGGGAAAATTGTCGCCTTACTCGGTAGTAATGGGGCGGGAAAGACAACGACCTTAAAAGCGATTTCGGGCTTGTGAAAAGCGAAAAAGGGGAGGTGACAGATGGTTTCATTGAATTACATGAAGAGCGTAATGATGTGAATGATGCCGAAACGATTGTCAAAAAAGGCATTTTTCAGTGTATGGAAGGACGACGAGTTTTTGAACATTTGTCTGTTGAAGAAAATTTGATTGCTGGAGCACATACACGCAAAGATCGCGGGAACATAAAAGGCGATTTACAAAAGGTATATCACTACTTTCCCAAGCTAGAAATGCTCCGCCATCGTCAAGCGGGTTATTTATCGGGTGGTGAGCAACAGATGCTTTGCCATTGGTCGTGGTGTCATGGCAAAGCCTAAGGTACTCCTCTTAGATGAGCCTTCTTTAGGTCTCGCTCCACTCCTCGTTAAAGAAATATTCGGCATTATCAAGAAAATTAATGAAGAAGAAGGAACCACTATATTAGTTGTAGAGCAAAATGCGAAAGTGGCGCTTTCTATTGCTCATTACGGTTATATAATTGAAAATGGGCGGATTGTGATGGATGGTCCCGTGGAGGAATTATTATCAAATCAAGATGTGCAGGAATTTTATTTAGGTATGAGTGACAAGGGCAGAAAAAATTATAAGGAAATCAAATCCTATAAAAGAAGAAAGCGGTGGTTATGATGTCTTCTTTTCAAGAAATCATTTTATTTGCGTACGACCATTCACCAAAATTCCGAGAGATTATGGAAGAAGTAGATTTAACGCCAAAAGAAATTAATACTCCTGAAGATTTAACGAAAATCCCAGTCATGAAAAAAGATAGCTTGCCTGATTTTCAACAAGCTCGTGCCCCCTTTGGTGGAATCGCGACAGAGGGACCGAGGCAAATGACACGCATCTTTATGTCGCCAGGTCCGATTTACGATCCACAATCTTTCGGAGGAGATTACTGGCGATTTTCTGAAGCACTAAGCATCGCTGGATTTTCGGTTGAAGACATTGTTCAAAATACTTTTTCGTATCACCTTTCTCCGGCTGGATTTATGTTTGATTCTGCTCTACGTGATTTAGGGTGTACCGTTATTCCAGCAGGTCCAGGTAATCGAGAACTACAAATTAGAATGATGAAAGAGATCGGCGTAACGGGGTATGTAGGTACACCAAGTTTCCTAGGATTATTACTAGATGCAATCGAAGAGAAAAACTGGAAGATTGGCTGTGAAATTAAACTAGAAAAAGCGTTTTTTACAGCTGAATTTTTATCAATGGATATGCGAAAAAGATGCGCTGGTTTAGGGATTACAGTATATGAAGGCTATGGAACAGCTGATTGTGGATGTTTGGCGTTTGAAGATAAAAGAGGACCTGGATTAAGGGTCACTTCTTCAGCCTATGTACAAATCTGTGATCCGCGTACGGGGCAAGAAGTCAAAAGTGGCGAAGGAGAGGTTGTTGTTACTCTCTATGATAAGAGTTATCCTCTCATTCGTTTTGGCACTGGCGATTTATCTCGTTGGGTCGAAGGATATGAAGGTAGAAGAATTGTTGGGGTGCTTGGTCGGGTGAGTGATGGCGTGAAGGTGAAGGGGATGTTTGTTCGGGAAAAACAATTGAGCACTATCCTACAAGACCTAGGCTATTCGAATTTTCAAGCGGTCGTGACAAGAGATCAACATATAGATCAATTGGAAATTCGTCTAGAGACGGATGCTGATCTACCCACAGACATAGCTACACATCTGCAAAATTTTATTCGGGTGAAGCCGATGGTGACAAAGGTTGGATTTGGTGAAATCAATTCCGAAGAAAAAAGATTAATTGACCGTAGAAATTATGAAAAGGTATGAGATTAATTTGTTATTGAAAAGGCAAAGTGAGAGATATTTGTAACGAGACAAAAAATGCGATTAAAAAAAGCAAGCGAAATCCTTCGCTTGCTTTTTTTTGAAAGTAATACTGGAAACTATTTTAGTGCTGAGATTAGTATCAAGTTCATACAGAAATTCCGAGTTTTGTTGAGGGGCCCTATTTATCATCAAACATAGAATTCAGTTTTTCATATGTGCTTGGGTATTTCGCTTCATAGTGGAGAAAATTCGGGATTGGGTAGCGAACACCGCCTCTATGAGTCCCTTCAAGTCCTTCGAGAAAAGCATGGACAAAGGAATATGGAAGTGAAAACGCCATTTCATGGTCTTGTGTTTGGCCGAATACACGATTTCCGTAGCAAGGAAGGATGACTTGCGGTTGCTCTGTTTTAATGGTTTTAATCACTATATCGGCACAATCTGCTCGCGCAGTGAATGTACTGGAAATTTCACCACCGGTTGTAAAGAGAGCAGCTGCAACCATTCTCATTACTTGAGCAGAGTTTCCATAAATAACAATAACTTCAGGCTCAAAATCGGTTCTTGAAAGAGGAGACATGACGACAGTGCCGGATTCCTCTTTTGAGAACTTCGGAACCGCCGCTTCTGTTTTTTCGCCAAGGTCACAGGTTTTTGTGTACATGCCGTCGGTTAAACTACCCTTCGAATAAAAGGGAAGCTCTTCTTCAAACCCAAAGGCTATTTTTGCAATTGGACAAGAGAGGTCTTCATTATTCATTGCTAGAGCCCAGCCATATCGTCTTGCCATCGTAACGCCCTGGCATATACTAAATGTTTTATCCAAATCCTGTTTTGGTCGTTTCACCTTTTCTGGAAGCAATTCATGATCTTTGAATACGCGCATTGCGAGAGGAAAAGTATCCGGTCGGACATGCTTTTCGATGGACATTTCTAACTTTTTTAATGAATCCAAATTTATGTTGGTCAACTAATCACCCCATTCTTTTTTTGATAGCAATTCCAGCTGTTCACCTATGAATTTTCATGCCGTACAAACGTTCTCTTCTTTTATTTCGTCTTATGAAGTTTCAATCCCTTCCGTATTGAAAGAAAATTAAAACTTGTTAATGGTTAATCAATAATATACCAATTTGAGAAAAGTATAGAGGCTGAAATCAGGTGAAATTTCAAACCGGATAATGAGAGATTGAACTGTTAGATTGATCAAATAGGCAGGCTATTTTGGATGAGTATGTTGCTCTTGGTACCAGTCCTTAAACGATGATTTATCTTTGTTTCGAGTCATCTTGTCGTCTGTTTTTAATAGAAATTAACAGTGAAATGGGGGATTTAGCCAAACATCAGAAGAAATAGTCACAATGTATTCGAAAAGAGCCTAATTGATAAAGAAAAGGTTTAGTCGCATTTAGCTACTTTTGGAGGAATGTGCACGACGGTTTATTGAACCGATGTACGATGTTACCAATCATCGCCTTAATATAATGGTAGATTCTTAAATCTAGTGTCGAGGAGATAAATATGTTGAATGAACTTTCTAAAAAAACACTCATTTTTGCTGTTTTATTGTTTTATCTTTTGATAGGCTATGTGTTCAATATCGAGGTGTTAAAGATTTTGTACATCTCAGTAAATAAATTTAGTATTAGCATTGTTGGCGTATTCATTTGGATATTTACTGTGTATCTCATCGAATCTCTCAGAAAATATCGATCCTAGAGAGTTATTTGAAGGGGGCGTCATGGTTTTCTTTTCAGGCTGTTTTCGCAATGATTGTCGTTTTTGGCACCAGTCGATAACCGGTAATATCGCTTTGTTTCGGGCATCATTTCGTCTATTTTTAATGGAAATCAACAGGGAAATGGGCGATTTAATCAAGAATAAGATAAATAGCCACAATGTATACGAAAAACTCGATGGCAGCGCTCACGTCACGCCGCCACCACCTATCATGAAAAAAAGTAATTTCAACCCCAATAATGGTATAAACCCGATATGTTTGAGGCAAACTTACTAATTTGACGATACCTAAATATGCCTTTTTTCATACAAAGAGCCTTGAGAAAAGGAAGATTCCACTGAAAAGTAAGTTAATTAACTACAATGGATACGAAGTGTTGCTTAAAAAAAGCGTAAACTCCTGTTAAAAACATAGGGTGATTTACTTTTGGGGAAAATCTATCGAACACCGTTGTTAAAAACACAGTTCTTCTTTTATCGTAACCGACCACTAAAAAACGGAGGTGCTCCATTAAACGTAAGCGTCGAAAACTGAAAAAAATACATGAACAAGGTATAATTAATAGGTGTTTGATTAAGGCAAAGGGGGAGTACATAATGAGTAATCTATCCGTATGGACGAAGGTTGATGACTATTTTAGCGAGGAATTAATTGGGGAAGATGTTGTAATGGAAGGGATTTTAGAAGCTAATCAAGCGGCGAATCTGCCAGCAATAGATGTATCTCCCAATCAAGGTAAGTTTCTGAATCTGCTTGCAAAGGTAAAAGGTGCTAAAAGGATTCTTGAAATCGGGACATTAGGTGGGTACAGTACAACTTGGTTGGCACGTGCTTTGCCAGTAGAAGGTCAGCTTGTGACACTTGAATATAGCGAGAAGCATGCAAAAGTAGCGACGGAAAACCTCAAAAATGCGGGTGTAGATCATTTGGTAAATATTTTCGTTGGTCCAGCTTTGGATACATTGCCGACACTTGCAGACAAGGGGTTCTCTTCTTTTGACTTAATTTTTATTGATGCTGATAAGGTCAACAATCCTCAATACGTCAAATGGGGAATTGAACTAGCGAAGCCTGGAGCAATTATGATCGTTGACAACGTTACTAGAGGTGGAAGGGTTTTGGATTCATCTAGTGAAGACGAGAGTGTACAGGGCGTACGGAATTGTCTGGAATTATTAAAGTCAGACCCTCGGATCGATTCAACTGCGATTCAAACCGTAGGAGCAAAGGGATATGATGGTTTTGTTATGGGAATTGTCCAAAAATAATGTAGATTTCAAATCTTAATTTTTGACTATCTCACGCAAGAGAAGTAAACTCTTCTCATAACGCTTTTTTTTGGGCACTGAAAGGAAGAGAAAAATGAACATAACTGGACATACAGTAGAAAAACTACATGACCCTACTGGGATATTAAGTGGAGATCGATATGAGTTTTTTCTTACATTAGAAGTACCTAATGACGACGAACTGTTTTCTGAGCATGGTCTTTATTTAAAGGTGACATTTGTAAACGAAGAAGAAGCCTCGAAAATCGCTCAGTATCAATTTATTGAACAAACAACAGAGCAGTATCTTGATTTTGCGCTTGAAGAAGAGGAAGAAGAATTAGTGAAAAGTTATTGCCAACAAAATATTAAATCATAAGTAGAGAGAGAGCTGAGAGGCTCTTTTTTTGCTTAGTTAACAACCAAGGTTGAAAAGGTAAATTATTCTAGAAACAGGTCTTTTTTTGAATAAAGCTTGCTCAGAATTATGATTAGAGAACTTTATGATAATAAATGATCGAAGGTATAACAATAATAAATTGTTATGGAAACTAGATTACTTAAAAGGTAAGTAACCGGTCAATTACATATGAGTGAAAATGAATCTAAAAAAGCACGTTTTCTTTTTGTCAATACAAATTCTTCTAATTAACGAAAAATACAAATTTTAGGCTTCTTCGCTATTTAGTATTTAGTCTAAAATCTTGAATAACTGTCAATACTGGGTAGAAACTATGAAAATACCTAGGAGCTGATGGCGTTATGGAAGATTTCCAAGAAGATTTTAATGTATTCGAGGCTGCTTTAGAAATACCTGAACCCTGGTACGTTTTTCATTATGAGTTGGCAAAAGAAGATAAAGAACTTCACATTTATCTTGAATACAGAAAAGGGGCAGATTTCACATGTCCTAACTGAGGATTTTCTAGATGTAAGGTTCATGATATTCAAGATCAGGATCGTACATGGAGGCATCTTGATTTTTGGCAGTACCAAACATTGCTATATGCAAGAATGCCTAGGGTTAAGTGTGAATCATGCAGAAAAATTCGTACGGTTAAAATTGATTGGGCACGACCAGGTACCGGATTTTCTTTGTTATTTGACTATCATGTGCTGTCATTGATGGTTGAAATGCCTGTTGCCGCAGTTGCTCGTAAAGTTGGTGAACACGATACCCGCCTTTGACGAGTCTTTAAACACTACGTGGATAAAGCGGTTTAAAATATTGATGTATCAAATGTAAAGAGTGTCGCCATGGACGAAACGTCTCGTAAAAGAGGGCACAAATACGTGACATTATTTGTTGACACAGATACGAAGCGAGTCATTTTTGTTACGACTGGAAAAGGATCAGGTGTGTTACAGGAATTCTGTCAGTTCCTTGATAGTAAAGGGGTTCCTTGTTCTCAAATCAAAGATTTCTGTTGTGATATGTCTCCGTCGTTCATTTCAGGTATAGAGGAGAATTTCCCTGAAGCATCGAATACATTTGATAAATTTCATGTGATGAATTTGGTCAACGAAGCAGTAGACAACGTCCGAAGACAAGAACAAGCCACCCAACCCGAACTAAAGAATTCACGATATGTATGGCTCAAAAACCAAGAAAATCTTACTGAAAAACAAAAGAATAAATATGTCAAATTGAAGGATATGGATTTAGCAACAGGTCGTGCATACCGTATGAAATTAGGGCTACAAAAAATGGTTTCCAGATCAGCTAGTATCTCAGAATTATACTTTGATGAGTGGTATAGCTGGGCAACTCGATCCCGACTGGAACCAATAATTAAGTTGGCTCGATCTCTAAAGAGGCATAAAGTCGGCATATTAAGATGGTTTAAAACAAGAATGACCAACGGACTTCTTGAAGGAATAAACAGTTTAGTACAGGCTGCAAAAAGAAAAGCTCGCGGATATCGTTCTCCTGAAAACTTTATAGCGATGATTTACGCCACAGTAAACAAGATGGACTTGATTATGAGACAATAAATGATTGTCATTCCTTTATTTTGCTCGAACAAAAAAGAATGAGTAACAGTTTGGAGTCATACATCGCTCACAACTGAACCCATTCCCTTGTCCGTGAATAAGTATGTCCGTTCAATGGAGTCGATATTCATGTAACAGTTGGTGAATGCAGAGCGAGCAATTGAACTCATTCCCTTGTCCGTTTTTTGATTTTGACCTTGGTGGTAGCTAAGACACAATACTATTAAATTGCTTCTTCGCTATTTAGTATTTAGTTCAAACAACTATGTAGGTTTCAGAACTCAATCAATTATTCTTGTAACAGGTGGTGAATGCTGAGCGAGCAATTGAACTCATTCCTTTGTCCGGTTTGGTTTTTCGCTTGTTTTAATCAATATGTAGAATCCTGACATTAAGCTAAAATGGTAGCATCAATTGAACCCTAGAAAATTGTCTTGTCAACACTAAATAGCGAAGAGCCAATTCTTTACTATCTGATACAGTATTTGCTTGCATAAATACAAGCACCTCCAATATAATTATTTTCTAATAGTGTATGTATCTATCGATAGAATGTATAGGTAGTATGTCCACAGATTATGGAATTCGATGGACTTTTCCGCAAGAACCCAACAAATAGTATAGAACCCTAATAATGACAAAATGAAACGAGCCCCCACAATGAGTGAGGGCTTTGTTTGTATGTCCTGCTGTACATGTAGTATATCTTATGTTTTTGTTCATTATACAAACGGTTGGATGGTAAAGAAGAATCTTTACCTCTTGGTGTTGATTTGGAATGAAGTTTGGTCAAAGCACCTCACAAACGTTGATATTGTTGTTAACAAAAAGAAGCCATTTTGATAATATTGATCAAAATAGCTTTTTCTCCTGAAGGTTTAATGTTGACTTTCATAAAAAGGTAGTCCCGTTATTTTGGAAAGGGAGATAAATAAATTTACTGCGCAATTTCTTCGAAGTGTTCATTAAATTTATTCCCGTTCATCCATTTTAAAATGAAAACCATGGGTCCCTCCTCACCTTTCTCAAAACTATGATGAGGAAGGTGGGAAATCCGGAAATACTATGGGACACTGTGGTGGTCTAACGGGTGATGGACAAAGTTGTGGTAACATGTCTCTAGGTTGACAGAAGTCGGCTTCTAATTCTACGACTACAGGGAATTTAGACTGAATACTTTGGCAAAGGGTCAGCTTAATGATTAAATTAGAGAATGTGATTTGTCCGCCCCCTGGAGATTCAGTAAGAGTGCCAGTGCTCACAACAAAACAATCTCGTTGAGTATAAGTGATATCAATGTTGGTTCCGGTTGGCGCACATAATACGACTTGCTCAAAAAGAGAAAATCGTTGAGGGGCACTACCCACAATGGCTAGACCTTCTGGTCCATCCAACTCCCCAGCCCCAAACTCGGTCACTCGTACAGGTGCTGTTGGAGTGGATATATCATAGATTTCAACGGTGTTATCGCCACTGCTATTACTTACATAGAGAATAGAACCGGTGATGGCTAAGCCAAATGGTCTATCCAACTCCCCAACCCCAAACTCGGTCACTCGTACAGGTGCTGTTGGAGTGGATATATCATAGATTTCAATTGTGCCATCGTTGATATTACTTACATAGAGAATAGAACCGGTGATGGCTAAACCTACTGGTTCATCCAACTCGCCAGCCCCAAACTCGGTTACTCGTACAGGTGCTGTTGGAGTGGATATATCATAGATTTCAACGGTGTCATCACCGTTATTACTTACATAGAGAATAGAACCGGTGATGGCTAAACCTACTGGACTATTTAACTCCCCAGCCCCAAACTCGGTCACTCGTACAGGTGCTGTTGGAATGGATATATCATAGATTTCAACGGTGTTATCGTTGACATTACTAACATAGAGAGTAGAACCTGTAACGGCTAAACTAAATGGTCCATCCAACTCGCCAGCCCCAAACTCGGTTACTCGTACAGGCGCTGCTGGAGTGGATATATCATAGATTTCAACGGTGTCAATGTTTACTTGACATACATAGAGAATGGAAGCTGTGATGGCTAAATCTACTGGACTATTTAACTCGCCAGCCCCAAACTCGGTTACTCGTACAGGTGCTGTTGGAGTGGATATATCATAGATTTCAACGGTGTCATCACCAAAATTAGACACATATAAATTCTGTACCTCCGTATCAGGACTTCTATAGACCGTTCCATCAGCCAACATAATCATGAACGTAATGATTACATTCTTTTGAATCGTTACCCATTGTAGCGTTACTTCTTCCCCATCAATGATAACCGTACGATCTTCCCTACTCACGATCTTAAAGGGATTCGTGGGATCAGGTAGTACCTCACATGTAGTCGTTGCTCCTGATAAGTCTGCTCCAGCAGGTAATCCAGGGAAAGAAATCGTTGTATTCCCTAATGGTAACGTGAAATCAGCTTCATTGATGATCCAGTCATACACCTTGTGAACATGTATACAAATGGGTTCTTGTCCATCTTGAAAAGGCTTGAGTTGCATCATTTATTGTCAACTCCTTTCATAGTATCATTCTATGAAAGCTCAAAGGAGTGGGTGTGGACGCTCACCTACTTTGTGTCGCTCTTTGTGTCGAGAGGATGCTATCATCTTTTCTCGTATAGTTCTTCTACTTATGGAAATGCTATGGTCAACTTAAATTTAAAAGGGGTTTCTATGAAGGTATTCAAAATCATGTTATTTACAATCGCTATTCTTTTACATATGTGTTTTTTTTTCGCGTTAATTTACAAGGATTTTATAAGGTGAAACTTATTCTAATAATCTCGATTACTTCATTAACTTGTGTCGCTCTTTTGGTCTTATGTGCATTAAAAGCGCTTTTCTTGAATAACTATATTGTCGTTCAGATTTCCTATCGATGAATGATCCTGCTGCAACATGTAATCCGTACCAGAAGAAACTCCCCTTTAATTGGATAGCTTCTAAATGAATTACCCCTTGTTCCTTCATTTTTTTCATTCTGGGGGAACTATTTATCCTTAGCTTGATGGCGATGCAGAATTGTAAACGGGTGTGTATTTTGAAATAATTAGATTTAACTAGTTAAAAGAAATGTGGAATTTATGAGAGGAGAG
This sequence comes from Bacillus sp. 2205SS5-2, assembly GCF_037024155.1. NCBI lineage: Bacteria > Bacillati > Bacillota > Bacilli > Caryophanales > Bacillaceae > Bacillus > Bacillus spongicola. The sequence continues at coordinate 79,839 of NZ_JAYKTS010000017.1, read as the reverse complement.
AAAATGAAGAAAAAATTTAGTGTTATATCAACTATCTTTTTCATATTTGGATGGGGCGTGTTTCTTATAGTGATGTTGGGTAGTGTAATATTGGGTCGTGATAACTTTCTTTTTGTGGGTATTGTTATTTGTATTGTAATTTCACTATTTGGGCTAGTAATATCAGTGTTTTCAGAAAATGGAATATATAAGAGGATTGGCATAGCTGGTAATAGTATAATGAGTTTTGTTACGATCTTCATAGCACTTGTAATCAATATATTCTTTTGGGATACGCTTTAAATGAAAATAACTTTCTGATTTTAATTTTTTTATTATATGAGTACGAAACAATTTAATAACAAAAAAACAATGAGGAAAAATGATTATCTCTTCTCATTGTTTTTTTGTTTGCTCTAAGCTAAAGAGATAATCAGTTTTTATTATTCGAATACTTTTTATCTAGAAATGGAGAAGTTTTCATAAGGAAAAGAGCGCGAAGTCATACAAATCAGCGGATATATTCATATTCGAAGAGATACAATTTTTCCGAAAAGAGAGTAGTCATTATAATCGTAATAAAAAAGGGTATCAAACTGCCCTATATGAATGTTGATGAGCCAGGTAATTATCGTCTTTAGTATGTTTGCCTCTAATCCATCGGGGGTTGATAACTCTTCAATCAAAGAGCCCACGTGGTGACGTTGAGTAATGGGATCATCTTGGCTAGCAATCAATGAAGAATCAATATTTCGTCTTTTTGTTAACTTTTATTCTATGGATTTTCTTAAAAGTAATAGGCTGTTTTCGGAAAATTATTGCTTTTCGTAGCAGTTGATTATCGATGATATAGCTTTGTTTTGTACATCATTTCCTCTGTTTTTGATGGAAATCGACAGTGAAATGAAGGAATTAGTCAAAATCAGATAAAATAGCCATAAAGTGTACGAAAAGAGCAAAGTAATAATAGGAAATAAAACTCAATTAAGTGTATGGCTTGTTGTAGGCCGGTCTTCCCTTGTTTTTAGGGTATTTCATTATATTTTGAAATGGGAAATAGCGGTATTTCAGAATGTAAACCTCGTAAAGGTGGCGGTAAATCTAAACACGGAGGAATTAGTCACGAACAAGTATGTGTCCATGTTGTCAGAGACATTACAAAGGCTACTGTATCAAAGGTAGCTTGTATGGGAGTAATTCTGAAAACTATGATTGAGGATATGATTGGTTCTAAACTAACGTCTGACAATGCACTTATTACTGATGCTTGGAGAGCCTGTAAAACCGATGTAAGATAGACCATTATCGAAATAAATCAATAGAAGAGAAGCACGTAATAAAGATCTAATTCGACATCCAGAATGTAAGTGGTCTTCATTCTCGTAGGAAAAACTGGGTAGATCGTTTTGAAGGCGTGGATATAAAATATCTTGATAATTATCTTGCTTGGTTTTTGTTTACGGTTGTCTAAGTAACGTAAACCTTAATCACAGGTAGTAAAGAATTCTTACTTTCATCATTGAGATTTGAAATGACGGATATTAGTGATAGTTTGCAATCATTTAAATTCAGTTTGAAGCTTGTGGTGAAGAACACAGGATGAAAATTAATAATGGTGTAACTAATTTTTATAAATCAAAAGCCAATAAACCGCCAAAAGTAGATGGGAAACAATTCAAGCAATTATGGTTTGACACTGCATATTGTATCGGTGGAAAAGTAATAGAGGTTAAACGAACGGAATATCAATTAATAAGGGAGGTTTGAAAGAAATGTTTCGCAAGAATGGGCGTTAAAGATTTGAGGTTGTTCACATAGAAAAAGTAGGGTTGCTCTCAGGTTGTAAACTGTTGGTAGACAAAGAAACAGGAGTTCATTATTTTTAAATAGTTGGAACGGAGAAGGTTGAAGCATAACACCTTTGCTAGATAAAGAAGGAATGCCAATTATTAATACTAATGAAAATTAATTTAGACAAGAAAATTAGCCATACTGATAAGAATAGGTACCACATCTTTTAAAAGAATCTTAATTTCAAATCTTCTATAAATTGAAGCAAAGGTGGGATGAGAATGGCGACTCCAAATTATGGAGTGGCCATTTTTTGCTTATAGTGTAACGGCTTCTTTTTAGAGGAGAATCTTTCATAGTATGACCTTATGGGAGAAAGTATGCCTTTTCGTACTGATCTGAAGGGGGATAAAAAAGGTAGTTTCCACAGGAATTGAAGATAAAAAGTGAGAGGTCTGCAGAGGATAAAGTCTATTCATTTTTCAGCTGTAATGGTACGATTAACAAAGAAGGTGTGCGAAATTCCAACAGGTAGACAGTAATCTGTAAGGGTTTTCTTATTGCTATTGATCCTATAAAGATGAGGAAGCGTCCGTTTTGGCAGGATTGGAGTAAAATCATGACGAAAAGAAGGTCAGAAATCTAAAAAGTCCGCTGTATCTAGGCTGAAACAAAACTTTTTTTAATGATGAACTCTATTTTTGCTGCTTTTGAAAAAATAAGAGACATTTTAAATAATACTAAAGGGAATGGGTTAATAGTGAATTAATAGGCCTACTAGACGAAATTGAGGGGATCGGATGAAGGATTATTATCGATTTTCATATGAGGAGTATCCGTTTCAGTTATTTTCCTTGCCTCACCTGGTAGCGATTTTTGTATCCATCGGGTGCATGATATCTATGTATCTCTTTAGAGAAAAAATCAGAAATACAAAAGGGAAAAAGGTAGTGAACAACCTCCTGATTTTTTTGCTGCTATTTGGAGAGGTATCCTTTCAGATTTGGTACATCGTAAATGATAAGTGGGATTCCACGATAAACCTACCGTTACAATTATGCTCTCTTTCTCTATATTTATGTTTAATTATGCTATTAACAAGAAGTTATCGGGTTTTTGAAATTACTTTTTTTACAAGTATGGTTGGGGCATTCTTTGCAATTATCACCCCGGAGCTTTTTTTCGGCTTTCCTCATTTCCGTTATTTTCAATTTTTCACTGCCCATTTAGCTATTGTTTTGTCCTGTTTATTTATGGTGTGGATCGAGCAGTATAGGGTAACGTTCTCGTCCATGATTCGCTCATTTGTCGCTCTTAATATCATCGCTTTCATCGTGTTTAATTTGAATCATGCAATTGGTGCGAATTATATGTTTTTGGATCATAAACCTTATAATGCAAGTTTGATAGATTACTTAGGTCCTTATCCGTGGTATATTTTTTCATTAGAAGGAATAGCGCTGTTTCTTTTTTCCATTTTGTATCTTCCATTTTTTATACTAAATAAAGGCTGTTTTCGCAAAGGTTGTGGCTTTTCGAATTAGCCCTCTCCTCTCGTGATGAAGAATGGCTTCGGGCATTTTTTCGCATCATTTTCACCCGAAATGAGGACAGTGAAAAGAGTGTTTCCATCTTTTTTGTATGCAACAGTAACAAAGTATGCGCCTAAATAAAAGAAAGAAAAAAAGGGAATGGGTGAATTTAGACAAGTATTAAAAGTGATTTCTGCTAAGGATCAACAATAATGTTTGGGGTGGTTCATATTGGAAATTCTGACGAAAATCCTTCCCATTATACTAATTTCATACGGTCTAGGTAGTCTAATGGGAGCTTTTTATATCGTCAAATATTTTTTAGGAGAAGATATCCGCAATATTGAAAGTGGGAATGTTGGGGCAACAAACGCTGGGAGGGTACTTGGGAAGAAAGGGTTTCTTCTGACTCTAGTGATTGATGTTTGTAAAGTGTTGGTGGCCTTAACAATCGTCTATTTTTGGGCAGATACCCATGAGAGCTATTTAGTTTTAAGTTCGTTTTTTGTACTACTTGGCCATCTTTATCCGGTGCAGTTACAATTTCGAGGTGGGAAGGGGGTCGTCGTGTATTTTGCCGCAGCTTTATTCTTGACCCCAATTAGCATACCAATCTCTGCCGTTACGATGTGTTTTTCGTATTTTCTATTTCGGCGATACACGTTGTCTGGCTTTATTTCAATGGGATCGATCCCGGTCGCTGCGTTTTTATTAGAGGAATCTGTTATCACACCTCTAGGCTTACTGACCTTGTTTGTCGTCGTAATCTTTGCACATAAAAAGAAATGAATTTTACCTGGAACAAGCATTGGAGGCTGCACAATGAATAAACCTGAACTTATTTGTAAAATGGCAACAGAACCGAGTGAATTTGACCAAATCTATCAATTAAATTACAAAACATTCGTTGAAGAAATTAAGCAACATGAAACCAATTCAGTCCATAAATTAGTCGATAAATTCCATGATGAAAATACATATATTATTGCGAAAAGAGAAAATGAAGTGGTCGGAATGATTGCGATTCGATCAAATCGCCCGTTTTCACTTGATCAAAAACTTAGCAATCTAGATACATTTTTGCCTGAGGATGCCGTTCCTTGCGAAATTCGATTACTATCGGTAAAAGAAAAAGATAGAAGTACCAGGGTATTTTATCAATTATCGAAGCGATTAGTAAGCTATTGTTTAGAAAAGAAATATACTATTGCCCTTATTTCTGGCACAGTCGGTCAGTTGAAGCTCTATAAAAGAATGGGGTTTAGCCCCTTTGGTCCTATGGTTGGAACTGAAAAAGCAAAATTTCAGCCGATGTATTTGACGCGTGAAAACTTTGAACAATCGACAAAAGCCTATCAACGCTTGATGGAAAAAGAGCGTAAATCAGCATTTGTACAAACCTTTTTACCGGGACCTGTTTCTGTTCATTCAACAGTAAAAGAAGCTTTTAGCTCGAGCCCCCTTTCTCATCGAAATGGCAGTTTTATTCAGGAGATGAAGGAATTACAGGATGGATTATGTGAATTAACAAATGCAAACCATGCTCAAGTGATGGTTGGAACAGGCACGTTCTCCAATGACGTAGTCGCAGCGCAACTGAAAGATATTAGAGGAGAAGGTCTTATCTTGGCAAACGGGGAATTTGGGTATCGGTTAATTGATCATGCGCTCAGAATGGACTTAAACTTTCAAACTATAGAAAAAGAGTGGGAGCAGAGTATTTCTCTTGATGAAGTCGATCGTCTGCTACAAAGAAATTCCCAGATTAAATGGATTTGGACCGTTCATTGTGAAACCTCTACAGGCTATTTAATTGACTTGGATGGTTTACTAACGATTGGTCAAAAACATGAGGTTGAAGTATGTGTTGATGCATGTAGCTCAGTTGGAGTGGTACCAGTAAACTTTCAAAAGGTATATTTGGCTACGACTGTAAGTGGAAAGGGACTTGGATCCTTTCCTGGACTTGCGATCGTGTTTCATAGAGATAATATTGAGGCCAAGGGAAATATACCAAGGTACTTAGATTTAGGCATGTATAATGAGAATCAAAGCATTCCGTTTACCCATTCTTCTAACCATGTGAAGGCGTTAATCGAAGCATTGAAGTTCGTGGATTATCCAAGAGATAAAGCTTTGGCAGAGAAAGTGAGAAAAGAACTGTCTTCCAGCGGTTTTAACGTTCTCTGTAAGGAGTTTTATTCTCCCGGAATAGTAACCATTGCTCTTCCAACGAGACTTTCTAGCAAGAGGTTTGGCGACAGATGTAGAGACAAAGGGATTCTCATAAGCTATGAAAGTGACTATCTATTAGTAAGGAACTGGGTGCAAATCGCTCTAATGGGGGTTCATAATGAGCGAGATGTGTTACATGCGATTACGTTAATTAAACAAGAAATGTCCGTTCATACTGACAGTAGTTACGTATAAGACAACCGTTTCTGCAGCTAGTAAAGATGACGTATATTTTGTAAGGTATCTTTTCGTGTTTACTATCATTGAAGTCATTGTTAAAGTATAGGTTCATTGACCATTAATTTAAAGATGATAATGCAATCGAAAAAAGCTTTATTAACAAGGTTTTTTCGCAAAATTTGTTGCTTTTCGAATCAGGTTACAATCTATGATATAGCTTAGTTTCGGGCATCTTTTCGTCTATTTTTGATGAAAATGAACAGTGGGATGGATCATTTAGTCAAAAATCAGATGAAATAACCACAATGTATACGAAAATAGCCTTTAAAAAAGTATCTCCTCCATATTCTGAGCATTTTTTATGGATATGCAGTAAGCAATTAAAGAGAGGATGAGTATGTATGAGAAAAAAAGTTGTTCTTGCCGGTGGAACAGGATTTATCGGTCAATATTTTCAAAAACAGTTTGAAAAGCTTGGGTACGAAGTAATAATTATTTCAAGGCAGCCGCCACACGTGATTTGGGAGGATTTTTCAGGTGTTGCCCGAGCGCTTGAAAACGCGGAGTTACTTCTAAATCTTGCCGGTAAATCAGTGAATTGTCGTTATAATGAAAAAAATAAAGCAAAGATTTTAAATTCAAGAATCGAGACGACTGAGCTTCTTGGAAAGGCTATTCAGCAATGTGAAACACCACCCCAACTTTGGCTGAATTCTAGTTCTGCGACGATTTATCGTCATGCTGAGGACCGACCGATGACCGAAGAGACAGGAGAACTTGGTGAGGGATTTTCCGTCGATGTAGCAAGACAGTGGGAAGAGTCATTTTTCTCCTTCTCTCTTCCGAATACAAGACAAGTAGCATTGAGAATTTCCATCGTTTTAGGATCAACTGGAGGAGTTATGGTTCCATACACCCATATGGTGAAATTTGGTCTTGGTGGAGTTCAAGGCCCTGGAAATCAAAAATTCAGCTGGATTCATATCGAGGATTTATTTTCCATTGTTCTTTTTCTCAGTAATCGAAAAGAAGTAAATGGCATCATTAATTGCTCAGCACCTTCACCAATTACCAATGCAGAACTCATGAAGGAGCTTCGAAATGCAATGAAACGACCCTACGGTTTGCCTTCTCCAAAATGGATGCTGGAATTTGGGGCACGATTTATCGGAACCGAAACGGAATTGATTCTAAAAAGTCGATGGGTGGTACCAGAAAAGCTTCTAGCTAAAGGGTTTACGTTCACCTACAATACGATCGAAGAAGCACTTAACGAGATTGTACATGCTTGAAGGTAGTTGATTATTGCTAACTTGAACCCATTGCTACAGGGTGAGGGGAATGTGATGCAATAAACTTTCAGATACGTTTTCCCATCGAATTGAATCTATTTGGACCTGTGATCGTATAGATTAATTGTAGATCATGGACTCTCTTTCAAGATTGAAATAAGTGGCACTTAAGACAATCTTTATTAGGCGATTTTCGTAAACTTTGTTACTCCTTGCACAAAGGAAAATAGGGAGTAAGATTTTCCGAGTTCTTTCTTGCATTTTTTTGAAAGCAAAATTTACTCCATTGCAAAAGAGCACGTAGGCTTACAAGTCAAAGGATATATCCCAATTCGAAAAGCAACAATCCTTGCGAAAATAGTCTTTTTAAAAACTCTAGAGATGGTGATGGAAGAAAATTGGTTGGAAGGAAGATGTGTTATGAAAAGACCATTGGGTGTGTCACTAATCAGTTGCTTCTATGTGTTTGGCTCGCTTGTTTTATTGTATACCGCATTTTTTTACGAGCCTCTTGCCACTGAGGTAGGAATCGCTGAAGTATTTGCTGTTCCAGCGATTCCAGAACAACCAATGAGGGTGTTAGTGGCCCTTTTCACCTTTATTATGATATTTGGTTATTTCAGCCTCAAATCCTGGGGGTTTTGGGTGATGCTATTGTACTCGTTGATTTTCGGTCTGATTAATTTGTCATTAATTTCACCGGAAGTTATTCAACCCTTTTTAGGTAATATCATTATGTCCTCCATTGTAATTCTATACACGATCTCAGTGAAACCATCTTTTTTACAATAGGCTGTGTTCGCAAAGATTGTGGCTTTTCGAATTAGCCCTCAATTCGTGATGAAGAATGACTTCGGGTATCTTATCCCATCATTTTTAACCCGAAATGAGGAAAGAAAAGAGTATTTCCATCCTTTTTTGTATGATACAGCAACAAAGTATGCAAAAGAGCCTTACAAAAAGAGTCTAGACCCAATTCAGATGATGTTTTTCAATGAGTAGGGAAAATAAATTAAAAAATTAATCTCTCCATCCGACAAAAAATCAAAAGGGCATCCACTTGTGGATGCCCTTTTGAATTAGGCTTTATTCGTGTCCATTGTGGCAGCAACTACTAAAATAAATGCACAACCTCATCTTTTCAATCGTCGGCTTTGTAGAGGATACAAAAGGTCTCTAGAGATTATCCTTCTTGAGGTTTTTGTACTAGGCTCGTTTCGTATATATTGTTGCTCTTGACACAAAGAAAAAACAAGCAGTAGGGTTTTTTCGATTGATTTCTTCCTTTTTATCTAGAAATGAAGAATTTTTCATTAGGAAAAGAGCACGAAGTCATACAAGTCAAGGGATTCCTTCATATTCGAAAAGCCACAATCTTTGCGAAAACAGCCTTGTACTAATATGAAAGTAACAATTTTTGCAAAAGAGACTTTAGGTTGAAGACGTAGAATATCGACTAAAGTTTGTTTCCCTTCGAACCAGCCTATAATCGTTGATATAGCTTTGTTTCGGGCATCATTTCGTCTGTTTTTGATGGAAGTAAACAGTGAAATGGGCGATTTAATCAAAAATCAGATGAAGTCGCCTCAATGTATACGAAAAGAGCCTTAAAAAATCAATGGGGGATTAAATCATACCCCGTCTAGGTGTAAGCGGATACAACAAAAAACAATTTTCAGAGTAGTCAAAATATAATCTTGACCTATGCTCTTAAGGAGCGTAATATTGTCCTCATAAAATGGTCAAACCTCTTCACGTTTCGATTAGGAAGAAAGAAAATAAGATAATCCTCTTTATTTTTATAGTCTCTTTTCGTATCCATTGTTGCTGTTTTATCTAATTTTGATGGAATCCTCCATTTTACAGTTGATTCTCACCAAAAATAGACGAAAAGCTGCCCTGAAACAAAGCGATATTACAGTTTATTGACTGATACGAAAAGTAACAAATTTTTTGAAAACAGCCTTTTCAAAAAACACGATAGTAGAATCGTTTTTCAAAGCTTTTACCTAAAATACAAGAGGAGGTGTGGCGTCATGGAATCATTATCTGTCGGATTATTCGGATTAGGTACAGTAGGCTGTGGAGTTGTTAAGGTTATTGAAAATCATCAAGATAAGCTTATTCATCAGGTAGGATGTCCCGTGAAAATAAAGAGAGCCCTCGTTCAGGATTTAAACAAGGATAGAGATGTTTTCGTTCCTGAGGGGTTCTTAACCGATAATCCTGAGGACATTTTACTCGATCCTGAGATTGACATTATTGTAGAAGTGATGGGTGGAGTAGAAGAGACCAAGAATTACTTGAGCGTCGCGCTACAACAAAAAAAACATGTCGTAACGGCGAATAAAGATTTGATGGCTGTTCATGGTCCAGAACTATTAGTACTTGCGTCAGAGCACGCTTGTGATTTGTTTTATGAAGCAAGTGTGGCAGGAGGAATTCCAATTTTGAGAAGCTTAGTTGACGGGTTAGCCTCGGATCGAATTGCGAAAATGATGGGAATAGTCAACGGGACCACCAATTTTATCTTAACTAAAATGACGAAAGAAGCTCGTTCCTTTGAGGACGTCCTCTCTGAAGCTCAGCAATTAGGGTATGCCGAGGCGAACCCGGCAGCCGATGTAGAAGGGCTAGATGCTGCAAGGAAAATGGCGATTATGTCAACTTTAGGGTTTTCAATGAAAATTGATCTAGATGATGTTGAAGTAAAAGGAATCACTGATGTGACCGATGATGATTTGTTTTACGGAAAACAATTCGGCTATACGATGAAGTTAATTGGGTACGCCCATCGAGACGGGGATTCAGTGGAAGTGAGTGTTCAACCGACCCTGATTGCCGACTCGCACCCGCTAGCGTCGGTTAATGATGAGTTCAATGCAGTTTATGTATACGGTGAGGCCGTCGGCGAAACGATGTTTTACGGACCAGGAGCAGGTAGTATGCCAACAGCAACTGCGGTTGTATCCGATCTCGTTGGTGTTATGAAAAATATGCGACTCGGGGTGAACGGGAAAAGCGCTGTCATGCCTCAATACCGGAAGCAATTAAAGAAAAAAGCTGAAAAAGTTTCAAAATTCTTCATTCGGTTTTCAATTCAAGATGAAGTGGGAGTGATGGCACAAGTAACAACGATTTTTGCAAAGTTTGGTGTTAGTTTAGAAAAAGTGCTCCAACACCCATTGGCTGACGGAAAAGCGGAGATTGTTCTTGTCACTCACCATGCGTCACTCGAGGCGTTTGACCGAATCATGGAGGAGCTGAAAGAAGTTGCAGCAGTGCTAAAAGTGGATAGCACCTATCGTGTGGAAGAAGGAAACCTCAAGTGAGGAACTGGCAAGGGTTACTGAAGGAATATGAGTGTTTATTACCCGTCACGGACCTAACACCCAGTTTATCTTTGCAAGAGGGGAACACGCCTCTAATTAAACTAGAAAGTCTATCCTTGACCTTGGAGCTTAACTTATATGTAAAAGTCGAAGGAGCTAATCCCACGGGATCCTTTAAGGATCGTGGGATGGTCTTAGCGGTAGCTAAAGCGAAAGAAGCAGGAAGCACAACAGTTATTTGTGCATCGACGGGCAACACATCTGCCTCAGCCGCAGCGTATGCTGCACGTGCAGGGATGAAATGTATTGTGGTCATTCCTCAGGGGAAAATCGCTCAAGGGAAATTGGCTCAAGCGGTGATGTACGGAGCGGAAATCGTTGCAATTGATGGGAATTTTGACGACGCGTTGCGAATTGTGAAGAAGTTAAGTGAGACAGAGCCTGTAACGATGGTGAATTCATTGAACCCATACCGTCTTGAGGGACAAAAAACAGGCGCATTTGAAATATGTGATGCACTTGGATACGCACCGGATGTGATTGCATTACCTGTAGGGAATGCCGGGAATATTTCGGCCTATTGGAGGGGGTTTCGTGAATACCATAAATCCAAAGAAACCGGATTGCCAATTATGTACGGCTTTCAAGCACAAGGTGCAGCACCAATTGTGCATAATCGAATTTTTCCGCATCCTGAAACGATTGCGACCGCTATTCGCATTGGAAACCCTGCGAGTTGGAATCAAGCGATAGAAGCTGCGGCAGGTTCAGGTGGATCCATTGCAGAAGTGAGTGATGCTGAAATCATTCATGCTTATCAGTTTTTAGCTAGAGAAGAAGGGATTTTTGCCGAACCAGCTTCTTGTGCTTCACTTGCAGGCATATTGAAAGCACATGAGCAAGGTAGAGTAAAGAAGGATCAAACTGTTGTGATGGTACTTACGGGAAATGGATTGAAAGACCCTGAAACGGCCCTTCAGTCTAGTGTAATAGAACCTATCGACCTTCCAAATGACGTAGTAAAAGTGGCTCAATTTATTAAAGAGAGGATTTCGGTATGAAAAATTCAGCTTGGGAAATCACAGTTCCAGCGAGCACAGCGAATTTAGGTCCTGGGTTTGATTCGATTGGTCTCGCTCTCCGTCTGTACTTAAACTTAAAAATCTTCCCTCATCATAAATGGGAAGTGAATGCACTTTCACATGAACTTACTTGTTTTCCTGACGATGAATCACATTTTATTGTCGAGACAGCGATTAAAACAGCGGCAAAATTTCAAACGGAATTACCTCCTTGTCGAATAGATATTCAAAGTGATATTCCGGTTGCAAGTGGACTCGGTTCAAGTGGAGCCGCAGTGCTAGCTGGAATTGAACTTGCTCATCTTTGCGGAGATTTACAATTAAGTCATCAACAAAAACTTAAAATGGCAGCTGAATTTGAGGGGCATCCTGACAACGTCGGAGCCTCACTTTTTGGCGGATGTGTAGTAAGTTGTATTGTGGATCAAGCGATAGAGGTGATTCCACTTACGCTTCCATTCTTTGAAGTTGTTACGATAACTCCTTTGCAAGAACTTAAAACGGAAACAGCTCGATCACTGCTTCCTGCCATGATGCCCTTTGAAAAAGCCGTTCAAGCTTCCTCCATAAGCAATGTCATGCTTGTGGCTTTAATGAAAGGTGAATTTTCCATCGTAGGAAAATTGATGGAGAATGATCTCTTTCATCATCCATACCGCAAGCCGCTGCTACCACATTACGAGTCTGTGAACCAAATCGCCAAACAAAATGGTGCATTTGGGGTTGCGATAAGTGGGGCTGGGCCAACACTAGCATGTTTTGTTAGAAAAGAAGATCGAGAAAGGGTAAAGATATCATTACGAAAAGCATTTTCAAACTATAAGATACAAGCGCTAGAGATGGATGAATGTGGATTAACGTCTAGCCAAATTACATTACCTATGAATAGATAGAAGGGATATTATTGCAAGCCATTAGGATTAGAAAAACATGGTTATCATCCTTGTCTCTAAGGTTAAGCATAACAGACGAAAACCGCTTGTTATGCTATAATAGTTAAAATAGACTTCGACCTGGAGGAAGATTGATGAAGCAAGAATTGACATATTTAGGTGAACATATTATTCAAACGAAATTTGAGATTGCTAGAAAAGTGCATGAAAGTAGAATTGTTTTTCTATCAAAAGAACAACTTGCCCAACTTCGTCATGTGGAAGATGAAGTGATTAATATACGCGCTCAATTTATTGGGATGTTTGGAGAAATTCTTAGAGATCAGGAAAATGAAGAACAAGCAAATAAGATTATCTCAAATTGGGGGGAAACCAACGGTAAGCTCTTTTTTGAGGCAGGAACGCCTTTAAATGAAGCTCTAAAAGATACTCGTTTTTACCGTAAATATATTTGGGACGCATTAAAAGAAGCTATGAAAGTAAGAAAAATGACGGTTGAAACGATTTTTGATACGATTGAACTAATTAATCCCTTGCTCGATTTTGCTGTATATTCGTTTAGTTTAAGTTTTATTCATCACTATCAACAAACATTAGAGCTGGCCAAAAGTGCTCTATTTGAAGTTTCACTCCCAATCGTACCCGTTGCAAAAGGGATTGCGATTATTCCAGTTATCGGTAAATTAGATTCAGACAGAGCGGTCAAGATGATGGAGGAGACGTTAAATTCAGCTTCAAAACTTAATCTAAATTGGCTCATCCTTGACTTATCCGGAGTAGTAGAAGTGGATACCATGGTGGCTGATCAACTGTTTAAAATTATTTCAGCGTTAAAATTACTAGGGGTGGATACCGTTATCACGGGCATTCGTCCAGTAGTAGCTCACACTGTTATTTCGATTGGAATTAATTTTGGATCATTACATATTAAGTCCAACCTTCAAGAAGCGATGCAATTTTTAACAACACGAGTGGAGTAAACAAACGTTTCCTTATCAATGGCTTTTGTGTGATAATAAACAGTGTTTAGATCAATAGGATGTAAATGATCAATGAGTAGTTTAATATCTGTTAAAGTGTTTTTAAATGTCCATAGAATAATAGAGTATGATTTTCCCCAGAGATCCTGCAATATATTAGCAGGATCTTATTCTTATGCGATAATTGTGCGCAGTCGTATTCTTGAAAAAGAAATGCATATCTATTCAATATACACCTCAATAAGAAATAAAATGTAAGTGATAAAGCAAAGAATCACAACGACTAATAAAAATCTTTTTTACAAATTCTTCATTTTGTATAAGTAATTGAGAAAAAATCCTGATGGGGCACCTAAATTTGTAATTATCTGACCTAAATGATAGATTAAATACATCTTATATTGCTGTAAAATTTAGGGGGTGATACATATGAAAACAATGACCTGTGAACAACTTGGTGGGGCTTGCGATAAAGTTTTTCGTGCAAATACTTTTGAAGAGATGGCTGAAAAAAGTAAAACCCATGGTATTGAGATGTTTCAAAAAGGGGACGAGAAACATATATTAGCAATGAATGAGGTGAAGGAACTCATGGAAAAGCCTGAATCAATGAAAGCCTGGTTTGAAAGTAAAAAAGAAGAATTTAATTCATTACCGGAGGGTGAATAATGATTTATTCGATTAAATTAATACTGATGCTTTATTAAAGCAACTTAAAAGCTTATTGTTGATTTAGGAGCTTAAAAGAGGGAATCCTGTCAAAATGGGATTCCCTTCGTTACTCAATAATCGCAGCATTTATTTTAGGGATCTTTTCGTGAAAAGTTATTCCACTTTTTATAGACTGGTGCGAGAAGCAACAAACTTTGCTAATACAGCCTTTGTAAATTAAATCTAACAACTTCTTATTCGAATTAACTTCAGTATAATCGAAGAAGTCACTAGCCTGGTCCAGCAATTGTGATGAAACAATTTAATATTTATTACTTCTGTTATCGTCTTGTTTTTTTTCAAGAGATTCTACTCTTTGTTTTAAAGAATATAACTCTTTCATAATTTCTGTATCATTTTTATTTATTGAATTTTTTGTATACTTATAGATTTGATTGACACCCCAATATGTCATTAAAAAGCATAATCCAAGCACGAACAAAACAAGTGTGATACCAAAGAACATTTCTAAAAAAATACGTCAACTCCTTAAATTTATAATATTCGAAGATTTTCAGCATCCTATAATTCCACTACCTCGTTAAACCGCTCAATAATTGAATAAATTAATAGCTGGAAATCATCTGGCTGATCTGCAGATTTCGCCCCTTGAGCTTTACAACCTAACTATACATACGGGACTGCTACCCCCTCCATATTCAAGACCAATGTTACTTACCTACTAATAGGCTAACTTCTATCCGTAAACTGTTAGTGTTTCTTCAAGTTAGAAAGTCCACGAGTAAAGTAGAAAAAAGAAACTGCATCAGAAATTATGAGTGTAATAGTATGATTGAAATTGAATGAAGAAAGTTCAATGGCTAGAAAAAGATTAAAGAGTTAATATGATCAAATTAGTGCTTTGATCTATTTTTCATAATAAAGCCACCAGCTCCATAGTGAAGAATACATTCTCTTTAGTTATTGTCCATTTAAGAGAAGAACGGATGTTGAGATTTGGTTCAGATTGTTCCCATCACTTATTCTTATTTTTATTGAGCCTGGGTTTACTAAAGTACGCCGCTATAAGCATTAATAATAGAGCTGTTAGTATCCCCGCCGCTTCTTGGTCAAAAAGGATAGAAATAGGGATGGATAAAGCAGATAGCATAAAAAAAAGTTTCATCAATTTTTAACCCCTCCCAATATTTTACTGCCAAACCTGAATGGTTACAGATACCAAAAACCATCATACTTAAACATAGGATTATGAAATCACAGAAGCGCCTCACTAAACCAAATGTTTTATACTATTCCTTTAACTTAATATCAATTATTTCAAAGTGTTAGAATTTCCACAAGACACTTATTCAATTTAATGAGCCGCCTATTGAAAGATTTTTTTGTGCACTGTTCAATTAAGCTGCTGTTGTAGAAGTTTAAAAATGCTTCATATTTTTCTCGCGAAGAAAGAGTAGTCACCTTAGTTCCTTGGACAGTGGAAGGGTTAGCATTCCTTTTTTCTTACTAAAATCACTTTTCATTGAATGAAGATCTAGAAACTAAAAACCAAGTAAGATGCAAAAGAAGAACTTGGTGGAAACTAAATTGGACCGACGCATCCACGTTTTTTTAAAAATAATATGCATTGATGTTATTCAAATAGTAACGCTGTTTTCGCAAAGATCGTGGCTTTTCAAACTAGCTCTTATTTAGTGATGAAGAATGACTTCGCATCATTCCTTACCCGAAATGGGGATAGAAAAGAGTGTTTCCATCCGTTTTTATATGGTAGAGCAACAAAGGATACGAGAACCAATAGTGAAGAGCCTTCTAAACTTTTCCTTTTTTCGCTCCATACAACTCTCTAGAAAGTAGATTTCATCCACTTCAATGGTTTCCTTGGACGTTTGAGTGTTTTCTTTTATGAGTGAAAATAAAAATTTCTACCATCAATAAAACAATATTATATGAGCGAACTCAATAAGTATAGCCGCCTTTCGCAGGAAAGACCATTTAACATCCATTCGATAAAGTTAGCCCACTTGACTACTTTCTTATTTCTATTCATCGGGATATTTATATAATCACTGCTTCATTTAAAGCTGTCCTTATAGAGACCATTGCGCTTTCCATAAAGAACGACTGATACACTCCCACAATGATGGCTGTAGGATCATTTGCATCTAATTTCCCTGTTTACCCCACCAGCTTGAGCAGCAGCAGTAGGAGTAAAATACATCATTATGAAATATAGAAATAAACATTCTGATGATGAGTCACGTTCCTCCGAGAATAATTCTAACTTTTTACACATAAAAAGCAATTGGTTTAGATATCCATTTAAGGAGATTAATAGATGGGTATCCATGATATATCAACTAAAATATAGTATGATAGTTGTTGAAGAATACTTTCACCATATTAAATGACCCTGTTTCATTACTCATGTTATGTTTCAATAATAAAGGCTGTTTTCGCAAAGGTCGTGGCTTTTCGTATCAGTTAATCAACTGTGATATAGCTTTGTTTCGGGCATCATTTACGAAAAGCGGAAGTGGCTGCCCTGCGGCGTCAGGCAAATGAAGAACTCGGAGGTGATGCCTGCATCGCTGGAGGGTTATTCATTTGACCCCGAGCCGCAAGTCACTGCAGCTAGATCCGTCTGTTTTTGATAGAAATCAACAGTGAAATGGAGGATTTAGTCAAAAATCAGATGAAATAGACACAATGTATACGAAAAGAGCCATAATCAAGAACGATAAAGAAGAAAGAAGACAGTTAGAACCGACTTGTTCCACAAATTAATATTGAAAAAAGAAGTCATTATCACATTCAAATTAGTTCGATGTATGCAATATACAAGATGGAAAGTAGAAAAAACATGCTTTCAAACCATAGAAATAAAGGGATGTGCGATGTGATGAATCAATGTCTTACTTGCTGTTCCTTTTTGAAAAGAGGGTCGAAACATGATCAAAAATAATAAATTTTTATTCGCTGCGTTACTATTCATAAGTTTATCTATGCTATTCAATTTCCCATTCCCACATAATCATCCTTTCGGGGAAGAAATCTTGTATCTTGTTAATATACCTGTTACAAATTCGAATGGATTCCAATTTATCGGCATACTGTCTTTTAGCTTTTTGGTGGTGGGGGTCTTTTTTCTTTGGCATTCTTTCGATAAATACAAAGGACGCATGACAATTCTGGCACTGGTTTTGTCGCTGCTGCTACCTACATTCCTTGTATATATGTTTCAACGAACCATAGCACCGGGGATTTATGCTGTTTCTTATCAAAAAGACAAGAGTGGCTGTTCCTTTGAAAAGATTAATGAATCAATGATTCAGGCCGAATGTGATCTGTTCTTTGAAAATCATAGTGGAAAAGACGTCTTCTTTTCAATTGATTTTAATGAAGAATATCTCTATGAAGAGAACCAACAGATACTTGAATTAATGAATAAAATTGGGACTTATTCTGTGAGGTTGGAACCGAATGAGTTCAAAGTCGTGAATATTGAATCTGAAATTGAAATTGTTAATTTGGAAAAAATAATATATACCGGTTCAGCTAGATATATTCCATTAAAAATCCGGTCTGGAAAAATTGTTAGGGAATTATAAATGGGGTAATTAGATCAATCTATTTCATAATATCTATATAACGCTATTAGGTCACAGCATATAGTTGAATTTAACCGTCTTCAACTATATGTGGGTGCGATTTGGTTCGATAATGAAATTGGCTGAGTTAGAGGGATAAGAATATTTTTACGCTTTCGTGAGTAAAGGTGTCTTATGTTTCGCAATGTAAATCATGTTTTCTTATGAAAATTGGGAAGATATATAGAATAGGGAAAGTAGATATCAAGCGAGAAAGTTTTGTTGGTTAAGGAGAGGAAGGCATGTCTGGAATTGCAGATTCATTAGAAGAACAGCTAAATATTGTATTCATTGGATTTAATCCCAGCATTCGCTCTGGAGAACTTGGACATAATTATGCTCACCCTGGGAATCGATTTTGGAAGATATTGCACGGAGCAGGATTAACAGCTAGAAAATATGAACCATGGGAAGACCGAGATTTACTCAAAACAGGGATCGGATTTACGAACATTGTTAGTCGTCCTACAAGAGCAGCTACGGATATTACGAAAGAAGAATACGCTGAAGGTCGCATTATTTTAAAGGGAAAACTAGAAAGGTACAGGCCAAAGATAGCTTGCTATGTGGGGAAAGGGGTTTACCAACAGTTTACAAAACAAAAACAAATAGCATGGGGTATACAAGAGTCATCTGTCGTTGATGGCGTATCCGACTTTGTTGCTCCTTCCTCAAGCGGTTTAGTCCGTATGAAAATTGATGAAATCATTACAATATACCGTGATCTACATCTGTATCTGTAAATCTTTTTCGTATACGTTGTGTCTAATCATTTGATTTTTGAATGATTCCTTTCTATTTCTGGTGATTTCCATCTAAAACAGACGAATCCAGCTTTAGTGGCTAGCAGCTATGGGACAAATAACATCCAACTCCAAAGGTCAGGACCTTCTCCGTTGGATAACATTTGCCTGACGCCGCAGGGCAGCCACTTCCGCATTTCGTGTGTCCAGCTGCAGTGGCTTGAGGCTCGGGTCAAATGAATAACCCTCCAGCGATGCAAGCATCACCTCCAAGTTCATCATTTGCCTGCCGCCTCAGGGCAGCCACTTTCGCATTTCGTGTGTCCAGCTGCAGTGGCTTGAGGCTCGGGTCAAATGAATAACCCTCCAGCGATGCAAGCATCACCTCCGAGTTCATCATTTGCCTGCCGCCTCAGGGCAGCCACTTTCGCATTTCGTGTGTCCAGCTGCAGTGGCTTGAGGCTTGGGTCAAATGAATAACCCTCCAGCGATGCAAGCATCACCTCCGAGTTCATCATTTGCCTGCCGCCTCAGGGCAGCCACTTTCGCATTTCGTGTGTCCAGCTGCAGTGGCTTGAGGCTCGGGTCAAATGCCACAACCCGCCGGAAATCAGGATTTCCTCTGAGTTGCGTCATTTGCCTGCCGCCGCAGGGCAGCCACTTTCGCATTTCGTGTGTCCAGCTGCAGTGGCTTGAGGCTCGGGTCAAATGCCACAACCCGCCGGAAATCAGGATTTCCTCTGAGTTGCGTCATTTGCCTGCCGCCTCAGGGCAGCCACTTCCGCATTTCGTGTGTCCAGCTGCAGTGGCTTGAGGCTCGGGTCAAATGCCACAACCCGCCGGAAATCAAGATTTCCTCTGAGTTGCGTCATTTGCCTGCCGCCTCAGGGCAGCCACTTCCGCATTTCGTGTGTCCAGCTGCAGTGGCTTGAGGCTCGGGGTCAAATGAATAACCCTCCAGCGATGCAAGCATCACCTCCGAGTTCTTCATTTGCCTGACGCCGCAGGGCAGCCACTTTCGCTTTTCATTTCTACTTGGTAGATCCATTTGTAGTAGTTTAGTAAGCAAATGAGTAGTAGTGGGTTGATAATGAGTGAGTACCATAATGACCACCAGCCATAATAGAAGTATCCATACGGCTCTGGGAGTAGAGTTATGAGTTCATATAAGATCAACATAACATCCCACCCGAACAGATAGTAGATCTTTCTAATGAATGCTTTTTTAAAAGGGAAATAATTAAGAAAGATCATATTGACAGGGGGAATAAGAACTAATCGAGCTGGCATTTCAAACCAATCAAATTCTGTTGTGAAATACCAGTAGCCGGAATATTTAATGTCAATGATACAATCAAATAATAGCTGAAAAGTAAGTGTGAAAGTCCAAATGTGTATGATCTGATTTTTTGTCAATCTCTTATTTGTTTTGAATGCAATCAAATTAAAAAGAATAGCGGCCAAAAGTAGTCCTAACATAATACCTCCGAATGAGCCCTTTTATCTTGAATATTATCATTTACATTTATATCCAAATGTATACTAGTTGTATTCTCTCAAAAAGAACATACCAAGTTCCTGTATATTACTAACTATCTATAGGAGGAAAGGTTTAGAAAGCAGGACTTATCGCCTGTCTAGTTGAATAATTCAAGCTAATGCATCACCCTATTTGGTCAAGAGGGGAATCCCTGCATAGTGTGAGAGGAAAGGTCCACCAGGCCTCAGAGAATTGACATAAAGGCTGGATAAATCAAGCGGATTTAATAAAATCACGTTGGCTGAAATAGTGGAGGTCGAAAAAACCCCCTAGACAGATGAATTGATTTGTCTAGGGGGATATCATTGTAATAGAGGGAATTGGCAGCCATGTTTATTCTGTTAAAACCTTGGATACTGAACATCTATTCTCATTCAATAAAGTCAAATCAATACTAGTACAAGGGATTCCATTGATAATTAAAGGCTGTCTTAGCAAAGTTTGTTGCTTTTCGTATCAGTATATTTTCTAGGATATTCACTTGCCCCCGAGTCCCTAGCCACTGCAGCTGAATCAAGAAAAGCGGAAGTGGCTGCCCAGGGACGGCAGGCATCTGGCAGAACACGCAGTGAAGCCTGCTTCACGAAGTGGACTGACAAATGCCCGAGTCCCTAGCCACTGCAGCTGAATCAAGAAAAGCGGAAGTGGCTGCCCAGGGACGGCAGGCATCTGGCAGAACACGCAGTGAAGCCTGCTTCACGAAGTGGACTGACAAATGCCCGAGTCCCTAGCCACTGCAGCTGGATCCGTCTTTTTTTTATGGAAGTCAACAGTAAGATAAAGGATGTAGTCAAAAATCTGATGAAATAGTCACAATGTATACGATAAGAGCCAATTAAAACAAATAACAACACTGAATATGAAAAGGGACTTTAACTAAGAACGACCTTTTTTCTATGAAACAGGAGATCACTTAGACTGAATAGATGGGTTAGTTATCCAGAGATTGATTCTTCAAATTCCAATCGTTAGCAGAATTTTTCCTTCTTCTAGTTCGTATTTTTTGATGTTTCCAATCGGGATTTTTTTTACTAAATCAATATTGTTGAAATCTAGATTAATGTGATGATGATCATAGAGTAGGTATGGAGATTTCGTGAATATCATCTTGTTGAGGAAGTTGATATTGACAGGCTTGAAATGGGTGATTTTAAAAATCAATTGTCTTTTTTCCATTTTGATTGGTTGAAGAGTAAGGGAAAAAGGGATGTCACGGTTAATAAACCATTTTTTCACTTCTGCTTTGCCCGAAATTTGAACCTCTTTTTCCGCAATTTCAACGGTTGTGTTTTTGATTTTGTCTGATTTTTCCAGTAATTCATTCAGCATAGTGCTTGAAATCGAAATGGGTATGCCCATACCCTCTTTCATTCGGTTCACTTCATCTTTCATTTTTTCAAATAAATCCATCTTAAATCCCTCATCATTTTATAATTTTTCAAGACAAAGAATAGAAAAAACGATTTGACGGAAGGGGCAAGAACCTTACTTTTTTCCTTGTAAGCACGGTACTAAATATATATGCAAGTTGAGCATGTTTTACGATTTGTATTTTGACTAGGAATAGAATAGACAATCGTTCGAGTAAAATGAGCCTACAACGAGAATATAGATCTCGTTGTAGGCTCATTTAAGGTTACATTAAAATAATCATTAGCATAGCAAAGAAGAAATACACCGCATTCTCAATTTCTAAGATACCGACTTTCATAATACTCATTTTTCGTCCGTAAAATAAAACAGCTCTCAAAATGCTTGGGATGAAAGCAATAATGAACAAACTGTTTCCGGAAAGAATTAGTAACAAGGGAATGAGAGCATGGTAAAGCCAAGAAAACCATTTGAACCGGGTGTTCTTTTTCTCTCGAATCATAGTTTTTACATAAAAAGTACTTCCTAGAAAAAAGAGGAAGGTTAAGGTGAACAAAAACCAGGCCATAGGATCAAGACTTCCGGATCCTAAAAAATAACTAGCTAATCCACCAACTCCAAACGCAGCGATTGCGGTCAAATCATTGAAAAATGCTCTTTCCCTATTTCTCTTTGCGTAATAAATGTTAATGAGAAAGAAGGGAATCATAGCGAATCCAAAATAAAGCATTCTCCAGTCGTAGAGGATAGGAGGAATCAGGCTTAAAAGAGCAATGCTTCCATAAATCAACGACCACTTTCGGTGAAGATCGGTCTTTTTTTTGCGCAATAATAAAAGGAAGGGGTAGGTCCCCAAATACAGAAACAGCCAGCCGATGAACAATGGTATGTGAAAAATCGAAAAACCACTAATGATGGCACTAAGTAAAAATGGAATGATGAGCATGGCCCAAGCTCCATGTTGTTTTGGAATAAGTAAGTTCAATCGTAACAACTCCTCAAGAAAAGATTTAGGTTAATCTTATCAAAAAGAGTTTACAATACCTGTGATTTAATTCACATTTTTAGAAAATGGAGTTTTTCGTCTAGATTGTCGCTATTGATCCATCTTTTGGGGAAGATTCTCAATTGCAGAATTTAGATTTAATTAATTACAAAATGATGACCCGAAACCAAGTTAGGTGACAGTTAAATGGCTGGTATGAAAAGTTTCGAATTTTGTGAAAACAGTCTTTTGGAAGTATGCGATTCATTCTTATTTCCTGAAGGGGAGACGGTCTAAGTAATCGGTAGGTGGGTCGAAGTAGGAAGTTTTGAGCAGGACACAGCGAGAAGATTAGCAAAAATCAAATGGTTTTTGTTTATTTTGAGAAGCTTTTCTAATGAAAAACAAATATTCACCAGAGAGTGTCCCTCCTAATTGTAAAAAAAGTGAATAACTATTCAGAAAATAAGAAGGAGAAAAGTGTTTGTTTGGCGTATTTAACACAAGTAGGACAAATATGAAGAAACAGAAGGAGTGTTTTCAATTGATAGCAAAACTTCCAAAGGAAATCGCACAAGAACTAACAATTCCGGTAATTGCCGCCCCCATGTTTTTAGTTTCAAGTCCAGAGCTTGTGATTGAAAGCTGTAAATCAGGTATGATTGGCTCATTTCCAACATTAAATGCTCGGAGTGAAGAGATTTTAGAAGACTGGATGGAGCGAATTACTAGTGAATTAGCTGAAACAAAAAAGCAGGATCCCTCCAAAAAGGTTGCACCTTGGGCTGTAAATTTAATTCTGCATAAATCCAATACGCGCTATGAAAAAGATCTGTCGCTTATTCAAAAATACGAACCACCTATTGTCATTACTTCACTTGGAAATCCGTCTGCGGTAGTAAAAGCAGTTCATGAATACGGTGGTCTTGTGTTTTCCGATGTGGCGACCATTCCGCATGCAAAAAAAGCTGCCCAAACGGGAGTAGATGGACTTATCCTTGTTTGTAGTGGTGCTGGTGGGCATGCTGGAACGATAAATAGCTTTGCCTTTGCAGGAGCAGTAAGAGAGTTTTGGGACGGGATAACCATTTTAGCTGGATGTCTTTCTAGTGGTCGTGACGTATTAGCTTCACAAGCGTTAGGGATGGATATGGCCTACATGGGTACACGCTTTATTTCTGCAAAGGAAAGCTATGCACCTCAAGATTATAAAGAAATGCTTATCGAATCTACTCTAGATAATCTGATATATACGGATGCCTTTTCTGGAGTGAAAGCGAATTACTTAGTTCCGAGTATCGAAAAAGCAGGTATTAATCTGGCAGATCTAAAAAGCAAGGGAAAAGTGGATTTATCTTCATTAAATCAAGCCGGAACGAAAGCTTGGAAAGATATTTGGTCAGCAGGTCAAGGTGTCGATCAAATCGACGAGATTCAATCGGTGGCGGACATTGTTACTGAACTTGTCTCAGAATATCAATCTGCACAAGAAGGAATTATGACTGTAAAGGTTTGAAGAAATAGTTTTCTCTTCTAAGATGAGTGGAAGGTTAATTGTAATGACTGATATTCGTGAAAAAATTGAGTTCAAGCAGATATGTGTCGAAATTGAGGGTGATTCCTTCACTCCTGATAAGTCACTTCCTTCAATCTGAAATGTTCGAGCATTTAAAGAGCTAAAAAGACTAGAGATGACGTGGAATGCAGAAGCTAGAGAAAAAGCAAAAATGCATGGAGTGATAGCGTGTGCTTCGATTAGTTTTTATTTCCGTCATCTGGGTAATTGCCTATCATAAAAGTGATTGGAGAAACTGGCAAAAGTTTCACCCAACCATTTTATTTATGATTGTAGGGAATTTGTTAGTTGGACTTATTACTTATGAATATTCATTATGGGATTTGTCTTCTGAGCTAGGTGGTCATATTACAAATGATTTAATCCTTTCCTTTTTATTTTTTCCTCCAGCGATGTTGCTCTTTTTATCACACTATCCAGTCAGCAAACATATGCTCAAAAAATATATTTACCTGATCAGGTGGGCGCTTTTATTCACATTGATTGAAGGGGTAGAATTAGTGTTCGATAATGTCAACTATGAACATGGTTGGGATATTTGGAAATCTGCATTTGTAAATTTAGGGATGTTTCCAGTATTGGTTCTTCATCAAACTAGACCTTTGTTTGCGTACGGTTTGTTTTTTCTAGAGATTGTATTATTAATTACAATAGTCGATATTCCTATCTCTTCATTAAAATAACGTTTTTTTTGTTGAGGCACGGGTCAAATGAATGACTCTCCAGTGATGCAGACATCACCTCCGAGTTCTTCATTTTCCTGACACCGCTGAACAGCCTATGTTGAAGATAAAAGGGAATAAAACAAAAATCGATTATGGAAATAAATAGAGAAGGGCAATCGACGATGGTTTCTCTTTTTGTGAGTCCTTAAACAAAAATTTAAAAATGGAAAAGGAGGATTTCCGTGCCTTATATAAATCTTCAAATCACTAAAGGAGCTAATCGTGAACAAAAAGCTCAAATCGTTCAGGAATTTACCCATACGCTACAAAATGTGTTGGGGAAGAAACCAGAACATATCCATATTGTCATTCAAGATATCGAGGAGCAAAATTGGGGCTTTTCAGGTGTTCTCACAGACGATTTTCGAAAAAATTCCTCTCAAGAATAGATTTTAAACCCTGACACATGATGTCAGGGTTTTTTCATCTCTTTTTAGCTATTTCAAGTAAACCTAGATCCTACAAGTCTAGGTTTTACACAAGGGTAACTAACAAATTATGTTAAAATATAAGTAGAAGGAAAATTATTTATTCAACTAACAGACAGAAGTATGTGATCTTGACCAAAACATTTCTTTCCAAAGCTTTTTTCGAACCAAGGGATAGTCACGTTTTATCAATCGAGAACTGGCACTCTTATAAGCATTTAGAAACTTGGATAATTCACTATTAGGATGTGCCTTGAACATGACCTGTATATGGTCTTTATCGAGATTCCAATCTTCAACCGAAATATTATACGACTGGCCTATTCTCACAAAAATATCTTTTGCATAGTTTGACATACTATCATCAAATATTTGTCTACGATATTTCACTACCAATACTAGATGATAGTGCAAAAGAAAGACTGAATGTTTATTACTTTCTAATTTCATTATGTTATCAATCTTTCTGTATGTATAGACTGATTTTAATATAATTTGCTAATAGCTACAAATGCTTTGGCTGACACCAACCGCAAATTCATCTCCCATTTACTCATTGGGCTACGCCCTTCACATTCCTTGAAGTGAGAGAATTCTTTTCGGAAACCTAGTTAAAAAGAATTGATCGAAATTAGGTAGCTATTCTAAATAGCGATTCTAAAAAGAAATTTTAATGGTTGGTACGCTGACTTTACTCAAAAACGTTTTTTGTTGTGCAAATTAACAAGATTTGAGTAAAAGTAAAAATGCTCATACAGTATCTTATTCTTATAAATTTTTTCTGGCTATATAATAAGGAGGCTATGTGTGATGTTAAATGCTTATATCAATGATATTGACACTATGATTTCTGGTCTGGAGCAAAAAAAGAAGAAGAAATTAAAAATAAACTTGATTTATCGTATGGTTAAAAAATTAGAGAATGATGATAACAATGAAATCGAAGGAATGTTTATTGAGTTAAAAGAGCTTTTATCACAATCAATCAAAAATACTACAAAAAGAAAACTTTACTTTAATCAGATAAATAAAATAAGGACTACTTTACGCCAATAAAATTAAGCGTTTTATCATCATTAACGTCTCGAGGCATGAAGCAAATATCACATTATCTGAGTTAAAATAAAATGTTGTAGATGAATCCAAAACGGGGCTCTTTGTTTTAGGCTCTTTTCGTATACATTGTTGCTCTTGACACAAAGAAAAAACAGGCAGTAGGGTTTTTTCGATTGATTTCTTCCTTTTTATCTAGAAATGAATGATTTTTCATTAGGAAAAGAGCACGAAGTCATACAAGTCAAGGGATTCCTTCTTATTCGAAAAGCCACAATCTTTGCGAAAAGAGCCTTGTTTTATTAAGGAATATGTGGAAGGTTTTTCACTAACGGGATGTTAGTTGAAGAAGTCGTTCAAAAAAGACAATGTAATATAACTTGAAAATGGGGCTTGGAATTCAAGCTCCTTTTCTTGTGAAATTATAAGCGATTTCACATGATATTTTACTTGCTAAATACCTTGCGTACACCTCAAAGCAGAACCCGTTAAAAACATATTTGCTTTTTTTTGTGTCAATTTTCATTCAATTTGTCTTTTGAAATCACTTGAGAAATGGTGTTTGGTACCATAAAAGTGAACCGATTAATACCATATTCACGAGATTTTGTTATGTTACTTCGGTTTTTATCTCGATAAATTTCTATTTTGTAAGACAGAGACCACTTTGCTCCTTGCCCAAGATTAATCGGTGCTATCTGAGTGCAAAATAAAGCAACGGTTCAAATAGTTAGATTTTCTGCTTTTTTTTGATAAACTGTTGAAGTTGGCTGTTTTTAGTGAAGGTTTCTTTTGACAGGCATTCTTGCTATTTCGTCTACTTGAAAATTCAATTCTTCCCTTTGTTGAAACTATTCATCCAAAATAGACGAAACGATGCCTCTAGACAAGCTATCTCACCATTTATAGACTGGTTCGAAAAGCCACAATCTTTGCGATAACAGTCTTACATATACATTGTTGCTATTGAAGAAATATATTATTGATCCTTTTCATTTTGATAATGATTTCTTCCAAAAAGGACGAAAATCTACCTGGGCATCAATCTTTGGAACAGTTTACATATTGTTGATCAAAAAGTAGCAGTTTTTCGGTTGAATCGTATAAAATGGCTGAATTTGGAGGCGTTTTTTTTCCCGTTCTCTTTCAGCAATCACTGAAAATCTGATTAACCGATTCTTTTGTACATTAAGCAAGAGAGGTTCCGAAAAGAGTCTAACTAGAAATAGGGATCTATCTCAAATGGCTGAATGATCGAGAAAAATGGAGGCTAACATGAGCAATCGAAACAAGGGCATCATCTTATTATTATTTTCTGCATTTGGATTTTCAATGATGGCAGCGCTTGTAAAGTTATCAGGAGATGTTCCAACTATGCAAAAAACGCTTTTTCGGAATGTGATTTCTGCCATCATTGCATTTGGATTTGTTCTATATCATAAAGAGCGGCTATTTGGAAAAAAAGAAAACCAGAAGTATTTGTTGCTGCGAAGTGCTTTAGGAACGGTCGGAATGGTTCTGTATTTTTATGCGATTGATCAGCTTGTTTTATCCGACGCCGATATGCTGAATAAGCTGAGCCCATTTTTGACAATTATATTTTCTGCGGTCTTTTTAAAAGAGAGAGTTCGCTTTTTTCAAATTTTATCGATAATCATTGCTTTTTTAGGTACGCTTTTCATCATTAAACCATCGTTCAGTTATGAAACGGTACCGTATTTGGCAGGGGTATTATCGGCCGTATTTGCTGCAGGCGCATATACCGTTTTACGTGTACTCGGTGAAAAAGAAAAATTTTATACGGTCGTGTTTTACTTTTCTTT
The DNA here is from genome assembly GCF_037024155.1 of Bacillus sp. 2205SS5-2. Taxonomy (NCBI): domain Bacteria; kingdom Bacillati; phylum Bacillota; class Bacilli; order Caryophanales; family Bacillaceae; genus Bacillus; species Bacillus spongicola. Next base: position 51,977 of record NZ_JAYKTS010000017.1, on the reverse strand, counting down.
TTTCACCACGGTCGTCTTATTGCCGTTTGTTATCTTCTATTATGAACCGATGAGCGTACAGCAATGGATGTACTTGCTCGGCGCGGGTGTTTTTGCGACCATCGGACAATTTGGTATCACGATTGCCTATAAATTTGCTCCTGCAAAAGAAATATCCATCTTTTTCTACTCCACGGTCGTTTATTCGGCTATGATTAGCATTTTCCTATTCGGGCAAATCCCAGATGTATTCAGTATTATAGGATACCTCATTATCTTTGGAGCTTCTTTTTATATGTTTATCAGAAATCATTCGGGAGGAGAAAAGGTAAAAGCGTAAAACAGAGTGGTCCTCTGTAGCGTGGCAATTGAAGGGTAGATCTTCAGTAGTTACATTGGTTGTTATTTTAGCTATAATGTTAACATAAACAGGTCAGAAATTAAGTTAGGGTGAACGATTTGCATTCAGAAATGACAGTAAAGGTAAAATCTAAATTTGTGAAAAAGTATAAAGAAGGCTATCCGTTGCTTAGCCAAGAGGCTCTCACGAACGCGCAGGTCCTGAAAGAGGAAGGCTCGCTTTTACGAATAGTGGATGAAAGAAATGCTTTTATCGCCAGAGGCTATTATGGTAAGCAAAATAAAGGCTACGGATGGATCCTGACGCGGAATGAACAAGAAGAGATTAATCAAGCATTTTTTGAGAAAAAAATGAAGGCAGCTATGGCACACCGGTCCAAATTTTTCAAAGATCCTGAAACGACAGCATTCCGTGTCTTTAACGGAGAAGGGGACGGAATCGGTGGCGTAACGATCGATACATATAACGACTACTATGTGATTTCTTGGTACAGCGAAGGGATTTATACTTTTAAAAATGATATCATTCAAGCACTGGAAAAGGTGGTATCTTGCAAAGGTATCTACCAAAAAAAACGATTTGCAGTGAAAGGCCAATACATTGAAGAAGATGATTTTGTACGTGGTGAACGAGCATCTTTTCCTTTGATTGTGAAAGAAAATGGAGTGAACTTCGCGACCTATTTGAATGAGGGAGCGATGGTCGGTGTGTTTTTAGATCAACGTGCAGTGAGGAAAAAAATAAGGGATACCTATGCAGGTGGAAGGAAAGTTTTGAATACCTTTTCTTATACGGGTGCATTTTCAGTTTTTGCTGCACTTGGAGGGGCAACGAAGACGACGAGTGTTGATGTAGCCAATCGAAGTCGCAATAAGACGATCGAACAATTTAGCGTAAATGAGGTTGATTTTGAAGCTCAAGATATCATTGTGGAAGATGTCTTTAAATACTATAAATATGCAGCCAAGAAAGATTTGAAATTCGATATGGTGATTTTGGATCCTCCTAGTTTTGCCCGAACGAAAAAAACGACCTTCAGTGCGGCGAAAGATTATCCTAATTTATTGAAAGAGTCCATCGCCATAACCGAAAATAATGGGATCATCGTGGCATCTACAAACTGTAGCACGTTTGATATGAAAAAATTCAAAAGCTTTATTAAGCAAGCATTTAGTGAGTTGAACGGAAAATATGACATTCTCGAGGAGTATACCTTGCCGCCAGATTTCCGCACGAGTGCACAATTTCCTGAAGGTGATTATTTGAAGGTTGTATTTATCAAAAAAATTAGCGGATAACAAAAAGGTCTGAAATCCAAGTATTTTCTCGAGGTAAAACAAAAAAAGAAATCTACTCAAGAAGGTAGAATTCTTTTTTTTGTTTTTTGGGGGGATTAGAGAATGAAAGCTAAGCAAGTAATCGTTTGATAAGGCAGAAAATTCAAAGAACGCGTGGCTTGACAGTGTTCTGACATCTTGAGATGCTTCAAATCATTGTAAAGAACTCTTTTTTGTTGGCTGTTATCGAAAAGTTTGTGGCTTTTCGAATCAGTTTATTATTTAAGATATAGCTTTGTTTCGGGCATCGTTTCATCTGTTTTTGATGGAATTCAACAGTGAAAAGGAGGCGATCACGGAATGAAAGCCAACTCACATATTACTCAAAAGTTGAATGGTATAAGTGAATAATCGTTAAAGTTATGATGAAAAAAATCTCTATTTTGAGGTGGTTTAGTATGTTATCATAACTTTATTATTGATCAATAATTAATACCTCTGTATTCAATTCTAGAGGAAATGTATAATGAGCTACAGATTAATAAGATGATTGTTTTCTATCAATGGGAGTTTGATTTATGAAAAACATAGTGCAGCAGAGAAAATATAAACTAACCACATTGTTTTCGAGTCTAGTTTCGGTATCTGTCATTTTAACGATCTTGATTTTATTTTTATCTTCCTATCAATCCGATCGAAGGTCAATGATCTCGACGTATTTTTATTTGAACTCGTCCATGTCTGAAAAGATTAGCAGTTCAGTTGATTCATTGTTTCAAACGATGAGATTAAGCTTGGAAGATACATCAGCGTTCTATACCGATATTGATCAGATGACAGATGAAGAAATTGAAGAACATTTAGAATTATTAAGAAAAAACAGTCGGTATTTTAATTCATTATCTTGGATAGATGACACAGGGCTCATTCGAAATATTGCTCCCAGTAGTGTAGGACTCAAAAATAAATACATTTCTACAGAAGGAACAAAAGACGTTCTGGAGTCAAGAAAGCCTACGTTAACTGCTCCTTATATAGTTCGCTCAGGTCGACTCGTATTATTGATGAGCCAACCCATTTATGACCGAAATGGCCAGTACAGAGGGATACTTGCTGGCACGGTCTATCTTCAAGAACAAAATGTCCTAAATGAAATTCTTGGCAATGACTATATTGATGAAAACGGTTCATATTATTATGTTGTCGGTCCGGAGGGGAAATTACTTTTCCATCCCATTCGAGAACGAGTCGGCGAAACCGTAATGAAAAACCCTATTGTAAAGAAGGTAACTCAAGGTGAGAGTGGCGTAGCTCAGGTCACGAATACCAAAGGAGTTAAAATGTTAGCGGCTTACAATCAAATTCCAGAAACGGGTTGGGGAGTCGTGCAGCAAACACCCCTTTCATATGTTGAGAAATTACTATTTAAACGGATTCAAGAGCAGGTTTTTTACATTCTTCCTCCCTTTACGCTTCTGCTATTTCTATCTGTTCTACTAGCTCGCAAGCTAGCTCGTCCTATTATTCATTTGGCAGATTTAGTGAACCAACTAGCAGCAGGCAAGTCAGTCGAAACTCCTGGAATTCAGTCTCATTGGAATCGTGAAGCGGATTTGCTGACGAAAAGCGTATTAATCGCTATTCAGTCCGTCCAAGAAAATAATCAGGAATTGACGAATGCAGCCATGACAGATTCATTAACAGGTTTACCAAATCGTAGGAAACTAAATGAAGTTATGAACCTTTGGGCGAGTGGAGGGAACGTATTTTCCGTAGTTGTTGTTGATATTGATCGTTTTAAAGTTGTGAATGATACGTATGGTCACCCGGTCGGGGATGAGGTACTTAAATTTTTAGCTCATACTGTTCAATCTTTATTGAGAACAGAGGATCTCTTTTTTCGCTATGGTGGAGAGGAATTTGTGTTATTACTACCGCATACTAGATCTTTTGAAGCGTACGGGATGGGGGAAAAGATTCGCTTGATTATTGAAAAAACAACTACTCCTACTGGAAAACCCGTTACCATTTCATTGGGTATTTCTGAATATCCCCTCCATTCTAACTCAATGGAGGAATTATTCAGACAGGCTGACAAAGCTTTATATCAGTCGAAGTACAATGGAAGAAATCTATCGACGATTTGGTCAAAAGATATAAATGATCTGTAATGAGTAGGTGGGATATTGTTCACTGATTGATTTTAATACGAAGCCCAATAAAGCATAGAGCTAAAATCAGTTTTTTGAAGGGTCTGTTCGTGAATGTTGCTACTACTGATAATATCGTTAATTGCTTGCTCAAGTTAACCAATGTGTTTGTCCAAAATATTCGAAAAGATAAGCAAAAAAATATTTACTAAACGCGAGTTAAATATAACTCAGAAAAACAGCTTTCTATACCAATGCAGCCTAAACGAGTAATGCGAATATGGGCAAATCAATTTTTTCTTTTCGAAGATGTTGATTTGCTTTTTCTAATTGATTGTCCTACCCATTAAGCTTGCCTGTGCAGGATAAATGCTTGGACGAAAATAAATTAGCTGACGACAATCAGAAGTTCTTCTAAGAAGACTGTTTTCACAAAGTTTGTGGCTGTTCAGGGACGGCAGGCAACTGGACCGTTTATTTATGATGGAATTTAACAGTGAAGTGGTAGATTTAAGCAAAAAAATAATCGAATAGTCACAATGTATACGAAAAGAGCCTTGTGAAAAAAATATCATTTTGAATAAGGAAGCTTCATTTCCTAATTTATATGCCGATATAAGAAATATAAATACAATAGAAACTGTGAAAAATCATCTTTATTTGGGCGCTTGGATGATTGGGAGTGAGTAGCGCAACCGACTAACTAATTTTTTAGTTAGTTTTTTTATTGAAATTTACTACAGTTGAAATTATTGCGGAGGAGGAAAATGAAAATGAAAATCAAAACACGCTTGTATGGTCTTATCTTATTTCTACTCAGTTCACTGATTATTGTCGGGGGAACATCAATAATTGTTTTGTTCTCAACAGAGAAAAATGAGCAAAAATTAGAGAGGGAAATGAGGGTTCAAACTGAATTGAAATCCGTTCAGTACAGGATAGTTGGATTATCGAATGACGAAAGAGGTTTTATTATTTCAGGAGATCCAAAATATGGGGAAGGGATGTCTGCCAAATTTGAAGAGATATCGACTTCGCTTAAGTCTATAAAACCGCTATTACAAGATAAGCAATACGCAGAAATGGTAGATGAAATTGAGATGCATGCAAATGATTTCTGGGCATTAAATCAACAAGTACTTTCTACGTATAAAGAAAATCCAGACCTGGCTGCATCTATTCATTTTGGCGAGGAACGGACTTTGAGAAAAGAAGTGTTGGATCCTTCAATGAATGAACTTATGGAATTATTAAATCAAGATGTAGAGTATTTACAAGATAGAATACATTCGGTCTCTGTATGGGCAGAGTGGGCTATTATCATCGCAGTAATTCTTTCGGTGAGCATTGGGCTCGGCTTAAGCTATTTAATCAGTCGATCTATTTTGAACCCGCTCAAAAAATTGAATGAGCAATTTAAGGAAATCGCTCATGGAGAAGCAGATTTAACAAAGTCGTTAATAATTAAAAGTAAAGATGAATTAGGTGAATTAGCTTCATCTTTCAATTCATTCATTTTGTCTTTAAGTAAAATTATCCAACAGGTAAGTTACTCATCTGAACAAGTGGCAGCAGCATCGGAGGAATTGTCAGCCAGTTCTGAGGAGTCTAAAACTACATCTGGCCAAATCTCAAGCTCTATGCAAACGATTGCTTCTGAAAGCACACGACAAAATATCAGGAGTGAGCGAAGTCTTGATCTAGTCACTGAGTCTTTAAATGGCTTATCATTCGTTTCAAATAATACGAGTAATATTGCTGAATTATCAGCGAAGATGAGAAACAAGGCAGAGGTTGGAATGGGTTCAATCAATGAAATGCAAAAACAGATGGAGTCTATTCACCAATCCGTTGATTCTGCAAAAAATGGATTGACTACATTGGTAGGAAGTACGGATGAAATTAGTAATATTTCTTCCCTTATCACCGAAATATCGAGTCAAACGAACTTATTGGCCTTAAATGCAGCGATTGAAGCAGCAAGAGCAGGTGAATCTGGGAAGGGATTTGCCGTTGTTGCTGAAGAAGTTAGAAAACTTGCCGATCAGACGAGTCAATCAGCTAACCAAATTTCTACTTTAGTGAACACGATTCAACACGAGTCAAAGGATACCGTCATAAACATCAACATCGTCCAAGAGAATGTGGATTCAGGTATTTCTCTTACAAAAGAAACTTCTGGAAATTTTATGGAAATTTTAACTTCTGTTGAGCAAGTTACATCACAAATTCAAGAAGTAGCAGCAACCACTGAAGAACTAAATGCAGGGGTTGAAGTCATTAAAGACTCGATTGAGACATTAGCAGCCGGCACAAAAGAAACATCTGCTAGTACGGAAACGATTGCTGCAGCTAGTGAAGAACAATTGGCTTCTATGGAGGAAATCTCTCATGCTTCAGATTCGTTATCTAAGTTAGCTGAGGAGCTTCAAGCAACTGTTTCTAGATTTCGTTATTCGAATTAAAGCTAGGATAGGGTGAGACAGCTTCTTATCCTAACTAGATAAACAAAAACGCCAATATACTATTGGCGTTTTTGTTTTGAAAAAAATAATATGGAAAAAACCAGTATCAACCGTGGATTATATATAGACAATCAAACTGTGCACCCGCAAAATGACTGCATTTTCATCCCGACGGAAATTGAATGGCAATTGACAACAGTTTAAACGAACAATCAGAGAATATTCTTTACATATTGGATGTAAAAACTTAAAATATGGATGTGGAAGAAAAAATTCCCACAAATAAAAAAAGGAGGCGATCCCGATGATTAAATTCGTTGGTAAAATTCAGGTAAGAAAAAATTGTGAGGTTATATATATTAAAACCTAGTTTAGGAGGACGTTATGAAGAAAACACTAGAGCAAGTAAACATCGTGGAGTATCAAGAAGGATTAGCAAAAGGAATCGCGAAGATGTGGAATGAGAGTCGTGAGAATTGGGGGGGAGATTCCTCTGTCTCAACTGAACAAAGTGTATTGGATCAGGAAGCAAACTCTACTAATCTCCATTTATTTTTGGCGTTGGTGGGAGAGGAAGTAGTCGGTTATTGTAGCTTATCGCAATACCGTGAAGATGAGGGAGCTCTTTATATTCCACTTTTGAACGTGCATCCTCAGTATCAGGGCTTAAAGGTCGGGAAGCAGCTCGTGCTTAAAGCAGTGGAGAAAACGATTGAATCGGGGTGGCCAAGACTCGATTTATATACATGGGCTGGCAATACTAAAGCGGTTCCACTTTATAAAAAATGCGGATTTTTTTGGGAGGACCGGGACGATACGACCCATCTCATGAATTTTATTCCATCTGTTCTCCAATTGAGTTATTTGAAGCCGTTCTTTGACAAGCATGATTGGTATTCGACGAGTCAACGAGTTCTTGAGGTAAAGCCTGATGGATTTAAACAAGGAGAACATACTTTATACGAATATAAATGGGAAGCAGATCAAGAGTTTGTTTCCATTCAATTTGAGCGAACGGGACGGGGAATTCGCCGCATCGAAACAAATGAACTTTCGATCGAAATGAATCTAGCAGACTTTAAATATCTTGAAAAAGAAGAGCATTTCGTTCAATACAAAATTTTGAATAAAACCTCTTCACCCTTACATGTAACGTTAACGGGACAGTCAACGGCTGTTGTCTGTCATGATGTTCACCAGGAAGTCAAAATCAACGAACATTGGGAAGGTGCGTTTCCGGTAACATTCCAACTGGCAAAACAAGAGCCAAGCCCGTGGAAAACCCACCCGTCTGTTGAGACGACTGTAGATATTAACGGTCATATCTTTCCTTTGAAAATGGGCGTGTTTCCTATTCAAGCAGGAAATCTTTCCCTAAAATCGGTTCAAAAACAGTGGAAACCTGCCCAAATGGGTACATTGTTTCTAGACATAGAAAGCCAGCTCTCTGACTCGTCTACCTGGACAGTCATATTGCCAGAAAATGATGTAGTGAATTGGAATATTCCTAAAATTGAAGTGGAAATCGAAGGTAAAGGTCGACTATCACTTCCACTCGACTGCGAGCTCATCAAGAACGGATTTCTAGCTCAGGATGTAGAGGTGAGAGTCAAACCTGAAAGTGGGGAAACGTTTCGCTTTTTCACCAGACTGACATTAGCCTTTCCTGGTTATGGAGCGAAGTTTGCTGGAGAAACGAAAGAGCAATGGGTTGGTTACAACGGACCTTTTTATGTCGAAATTGAAAAACGAAACTCGATGATGAAGATAGGTTCAATCCATGAAACGGAAGATCCTCTAAAGCTGTTTACGCCTATGTTTGGGAAACCATTTAGTGAGGAATTCGCCAAAAAAGAAGCGGACTCGTTTGACTTTGTTGAACTTCCAGAAGGGTTAGTGATGAAAACGACGTTACAATCAGATGCGTTTTCCCCGCTCCTGCTTAACACCTACACCCAGCTCTTTGGAGATGGTTTGATTGAAATTAAGCATGAAGTTGTGAACAATGGCGAGGGAGCAATACCTCAAGTGGCTCTTTTACAACCAATCTTCACTTCCTTTAAAGGAATGGCTATTCCTCAAAAAGAAGGGATCATGATCGGTGATGAAGCACTCGTACCCTTTATGGAATACATTCGTGACAAAGATATTTCTGAAAACTGGCTGTTTGCTACGAACTCAAACGGAGAAACAACTGGTTTGGCCTGGCCGGAAGAGGCCGTTGGGCGGAAAGATAATTGGCGATTTGCGGTAGAATATCAAGCACCGTCTCTCTCTAGTGGAGAAAATGTCTATTTCGGACCGATATCAGTTGGAATCAACACCTCAACAAATTGGTCTCAGTGGCGAGAGCGGGTTGTGAAGAATCCTGCTTCAGAAATGAAGGAGTGCTCGATGTATGCTTTAGAACCAGTTGGAGGAGATATGATTTCCAGTGTAGGTGAAAAAGTTGAGTACGGCTTTCGATCCCTACTAACTCCTTATCTACATGGGATTTTAACACTTAACAGTGAAGGAAACGAATATTCAACTGAAGCGGATAAGGACGATGCCCTTTCGAATGTTTCTCTTCTAATCGAACATAAAACTCCTGGTGTGCATCAAATTTCAGGGGAATTCCATTCACTTGGACAAAAGGCAGCCGTTGATTCTCTTCAGCTAGTGAGCGGAGAAAAAGAAATCAAGATCACGGAAACTAAAGAGTGGTGGGAAGTAGACAATGGCGTTCTTTCGTTTAAAGCGTCTGCCTCTTATTACCCAGGCATTTTCTCATTAATTTATAATGGTAAAGAAACGCTTCATCACCAGTTCCCACAAGCTGGACCTAAATCGTGGTGGAATCCGTGGGGTGGAGGAATTGGTTATCTTCTTCACAAGGTGAGTCCTTATTCCATGTTGAAGGAAACAACAACCATTAACACTGTGAAAAAATACGATCAATTTGGACATGAGTGGAGTGGTCTTTGTATTGAGACAGCATTCACAGAGCACGAAGAGATGAAAGGAGTCGTTCTCCGCCAATATGCACTAACCCTTCCTGAAGTAGAAGTGCTTGTGGTTTATGCTGAAATTCATCAATATTCAGGAAAAACGTGGGTGAATGAAGGGGTAGATCTAGAAGCTTTTTTCAAACCAGGTGAGAATTTGTCCTCTTGCTATGCGAGTTTGCCAACCAAAGGCGACGTTCATACGTATTATGCCGGTACAGAGGAATTTGTTTTGCGAGATACACCGTCTGTCACAATTGGTTCAGATGAGCGGAGTGAAGAGGTACACCTTCTTCATCCAACTAAGAATAAAACAAGAGAAGTATATATGAATCAAGAAGTGCTTTTTATTGGGTCTTCTGTAGAAGTATCTGCTGCTTCTGGCAATATGTATGTCCTAAAGCCAACCGTTCTGATTTATGGTGACATGGATGCTTCGATTGCTCTTGCTTCTTTACAGAATTTATCGTTTAAATAGGAGCTTATTCATGAAAATTATTGATGCACATATTCATTTTTCCAATATTGAGACCTTTAAAGATACAGCCAAACATCTTTCTAAAGTCGATTACTCGGGAAAGGGACTTCAAGCGGAGATGGAAGAAGGAGAAATCGAATTTGCCATCGGCATGGGTGTAACGGAGACTCCAGAGATGGGGTTTCCAGATTCGTTTGCTCCTTCACCGATGGGGCTTGATTTAGAGAATGAACGACCATCTCGCTTAGCCATATGTCCCGGGATTAATCCCTACCACCTTACACAAACGGGATTAGATATGTTAGAAGAGCAGCTTCGAAAAAAAGAAGTGGTAGGTGTAAAAATCTATTTAGGTTATTATCCTTTTTATGCCTATGATGCAGTGTATCAACCAGTGTATGATTTAGCGGCAGCCTACAAAGTTCCAGTCGTGTTTCATACCGGTGATACATACTCTGAACGAGGATTATTAAAATACGCACATCCGCTTACCTTGGATGAAGTCGCGGTATCGCGTCGAGATGTGAATTTTATGATGGCTCATTTAGGTGATCCGTGGGTGTTGACCGGAGCGGAAGTCGTGTATAAAAATAGAAATATGTTCGCTGATTTGTCAGGATGGGTAGTCGGTACAAAAGCTGAATTGCATGCTAAATCACAAGGGAATTTTCTCGACCATATCCGCCATGCTATCACGTTTTGCGACCACTACGAAAAATTGGTATTTGGCTCTGATTGGCCGCTTGTACCCATAAAAGAGTATGCCAATTTTATCGGAAATCTTATTCCGTCCAAACATGTCGAGAACGTTTTTTATCAGAACGCAGCAACCTTGTTTCCTAAGCTTAAAATTATGATAAAGTAGGGCAAAAGAGCGAACGGGGAAGACGTTCGTTCTTTCGCTTTTTAAGCAGGTTGTTTTCGCAAAGTTTGTTGCTTTTCGTATCAGTTGATCATCTATGATATCGCTTTGTTTCGGACATCATTTCAAGTAGAAAGGTCAATAATAAGACTAGTGATAGCATTTCTCATGAAGATGTGATAATATTTAGCTTTAATGGAAAAGAGGACGTGACCCTATATGATAAAAATTGATTTACCTAAAGTAGACGTTTCGATTTCGGAGCGCAAACAAAATCAAGAAGAAAACGAACCTGTTATTAAATCGATCGAAGGATTTATCGATCTTCACAAAATTCCAAGAGATAAGGGCGGAATCATTTGGTTTTACAATATTAATGATGAGCTACTGTTTGTTGGAAAAGCGAGAAAACTAAGACAACGTGTGAAAAAACATCTTGAAGATACGGTTTCTCCACTAAAAAATCATCGTGAAGAAGTTTACCGTATAGATGTATCAATCGTAGAAGATCCAATGGAAAGAGAAATTTACGAAACGTATATTGTGAATAAATTAAAAGCAAAATACAATGTGGAAAAAGTCTTTTTCCAATAAACTTTTTTCTTGGAATCTCAAGCTCTTAGGTTAAAAAAATTGGATTTTTGATTTTTTTTTATAAGAGATGAAAGATTAGGAATTGATTTTGTAAGAATGTAAGAAAATTGCTTTTTAGAATCTTTACGCACCAAAATACATCAAAGTAGTTTTACTAAATAAGCACTTGTTAGCCTGAACGTGGGTTGTTGCCTTTGTAGCAACCCACGTTCAGGCTTTTTAGTACGTGATGTCAGGATAATTCTTATCAAACCAATAATCGATTCATGCGAATAAATAAGGATAAAATTTTTACTTTCGGGAAAGAGGAAGAACTGGATAGATAAGGTGTGTTTTGCGATCAGTTTATTTGCAAGTGTCTTACTATTCCAAGAAGCCGTGCAAGGTGGGAATGAATTCGTTTAGATCACCCAAAAAGAAACGGAAGGCTATTGTTATCAGTAGAGGTCGGAGAGGATGTTTTTTCCATAACAGATCAACTGATTGGAAAAGCCAGAGACTTTCGAAAACAGCCTTTCCTATTCATTCTTGCTTCTTTAGTTGATTTTAGATGGAGTCGTCTATTTTGCGGTTGATTCTCATCAATAAAGGAAGAAGAGATGCATCGAACAAAGCTATGTCCTCGTTCTAATAAAAGTTTTTCTTCATTAATATTGATACTATTTAATTTTAACTAGACTTCCTTATAGCTCAGACAGTAAAAATTATTTTTGTGAAAAGTAGTATTGTATTTCCATTGAGTCGTCATTTTATGGATAGAAAAGTCATGTGAAAAAAATCCCTCGTATCCATTTTGAATACAAGGGATTTTAGGTTGGCAAAATTACTTTGCAGTGGCAGGCTGGTAGTGTCCAGGTACGCTATTGATTGATATAGCTAATCGGTTCCAACCGTTAATCGTAATAATTAGGGTAACGAGATCGATATATTGTTTTTCATCAAAATGAAGACGGACCCGCTCATACAGGTCATTAGGTACACCGTTTGCTGAAATGTCCGTGACTGCTTCCGTTAATTCTAAAGCTAACCTCTCCTCTTTTAAATAGAACGGTGACTCACGCCAAGCATTCAAACAGTAAATTCTTTGTTCAGTTTCGCCATTTGCACGGGCATCCTTTGTATGCATATCCAAGCAATACGCACATCCATTGATTTGAGACGCACGAATCTTAATCAATTCGATTAATTTGTTATCTATTCCCGTCTTTTTCTTGTACTCCTCCAATTGAATCATTAAGCTAAAAACTTCCTGATTTGTCTTCATGTAGTTAATTCGTTGTTCCAAATCTATCTCCTCCATTAAAATATTTTTGTGTTTCATTAATAAGACAAAACAGAGGATTGATTTGTGACATATTAAGAAATCCTAGATTGGATTAGGGCACTTAAAAAGCAATTTTTATTTTATTTGCTGAAGATTTTCACCAATACATCGAAAATTTAAGAAGCCAAGAACCTATATGTAGTAGATTCTCGGCTTCTTTATTCTGAAATGTCACTTTATCAGTGGCCTCGATTAAATGGAGCTCTTCGACTGTCAATATTGAGGAATACGAATATGAGTTAATTTATCCGGGTTTGAAATAATAAAGATTCTTCGGATACTTTGGTGTTTTGAATCTAATTCAAAGCACATGACTCTAATAGGACGCCCTTCTATTACTTGCAAGATTCCTTTCTGACCATTGATCATTACGGGTAGAAGGTCTCCGATGAAACTTCCTTTAGTAGAAATTCCTTTAAGAAAGGCCGATACGCGCGTTTTGTATAAAATTGGGTTTAATGCAGAAATCACTTTTCCACCGCCGTCGGTGACAAGGATAACGTCTTCTGTAAGAAGATCAATAAAGTCTGCAAATTTTCCTGTTGTCGATGCTTTTATAAAGGTATTGGCTAGTAGATCAACATGTTCAGTATTCTCGGGAGGGACAGACAAGTCCTTCTTTAATTTCCGCTTGGCACGGCTGTAAATTTTTCTGCAATTTACTACAGTCTTATCTAGGATGTTTGCAATATCCTCGTAGTCATATGTAAATGCTTCTCTAAGAACAAACACAGCTCTTTCAATAGGTGAAAGTTGATCAAGCAAAACAAGAAAGGCGTAAGTAACCGCTTCATAAGTCACAATTTTATCTAAAGGCTGCACGGATTGGTCAATAAGAGGTTCAGGCAACCAGGGGCCTGTGTAAATTTCTCTTCTCTTACGAGCTGAATTTAAAAAGTTTAGGCAGCGATTCGTCGTCACTTTTGCAAGATATGCCTTCAAGTCCTTAATTTGATCTGTGTCAATGTCAAGCTGTAGGAAGACATCATGAACGATGTCTTCTGCTTCAGTAACTGTTCCAAGCATCCTGTAAGCAATGGAAAAAAGAAACGGTTGATATGTCTTATATAATGGATCCAACTCCATCACTTGGATCACCTCTTTTCTAATAAATTTTCTCTCTAGTTTATATGATTCATTGAGTGGGGACCGTGTATAAATATTTAAGATAAGTAGGGATAATTTCATTTCCTCAAGCCATTCTGTAAATCGGTCGGTTCTATCAACCTATAAAAGAATTTGGGACGGTGGATATTTAGAATAAAATTATAAGACGTTTTATTGAGTCACTTGTAAATCTGTTATTCAATTATATCATCATAAATGGAATAATAAGAACTAAAAAAGAAGTCTCTTCACCATTGTCTGTGATTCACGCTTAATTCTGACAATAAGATAGCTAGATTGAAGCCTTCTCAAACTCTCTCCTTCTGCATCTTACAGACTAGCCAGTTGGTGGAAAAGGAGCGGTCAAGTGTTCTCCTTGACGGCTTCTTTTCCACCAACTATGATCACCATAATGATGCAGAAGGAGAGGCTAGGACACCTGTTTTTTGTAAGTGTGACCTGTACATTTGAGAAATACACGTGTTCTAAATCGATCAAGATTTCTATGTCCATAAGCTCGTCGTTTAATGTTTTTGATGGTTCTTCGTCATTTACAGTGATTTTATAGAGAGAATTCAACTCTATTTTTCTCAAAACCTAAAAACCGGACAAGGGAATGGGTTCAATTGCTCGCTCCGTATTCTCCCCCTGTTACATGCATAGAAACTCGTTATGAAGGTAACACCATGAATGGACAAGGGAATGGGTTCAGTTGTGAGCGAAGTATGGCTCCGAACTGTTACTCATTCTTTTTATTTGAGTGCAAAATCAAGTTTTCCAGCAAGCAGGTAAATCATGGCGATCATATTCTTATCAGAACGATACCCACGAGCTGTTCTCTTAGCTGCCTGAAATAAACTATTAATCCCTTCTAGCAGTCCGTTGTTTAGGTTGGACTTAAACCACTGGGTGATTCCGTCGTAATGGTTTTTAATCATTTTGGCCACTTCTACCATGGGTTCTAATCGGCAGCGTAGGCCCCATTGAATCCAATCTTTTAATGCCATCTTGGCGATTACTCCTGGGTAACGATAAATCTCTTGCAAGGTAAGTTTCATTCGGTATGATTTCGCAGTATCGAGTTCACAATCTTTTAACCGGTCTAGCCTTTCTTTTTGTTTGGCTGTTAAATTTTGTTCATTCTTCAGCCAGATGTAACGAGTGTTTTTAAGCTCTACACAGCTTTTTCGCTCTTGTCTTTGTACCTTGTCTACAGCCTTGTTTACAGCTTGAATGACATGGAATTTGTCAAAGGTAATAGCTGCATCAGGAAACTGGTCTGTAGCTCCTTTAATAAAAGCAGGAGACATATCCATACAGACTTGCGTCACATTATCAGCCTTGCCACCATGGGATTCCAAATGCTTTTTACACTCCACCCAAGTACTTGAATCTTTCCCCTTAGTGACGTGGATGACATTCTTTCCTTCGGGATCCATGAAGATGGTCACATACTGGTGGCCTCTTTTAGCAGAGGTTTCATCGGTACTGATCATTGTCACATGGGATAAATCCTGAGCTTCGATGGCATGATCCACGTAATAATGAATAATCCGCCACAATTGTGTATCATGTTCTTTGACAAGCCTGCTTATGGCATTCATTGGCATATCTTTCGCTAAAGTGATGATCAGAGCATCGAAAAGTAAAGTGAAATTAGAACGTGGCTTAACAGCCCAAGGCACATCTACTCGATGAATTTTCCCGCATTTCTGGCAGTCGGTGCGAGGCAATTCGGCATGAATATAGCAAGGATATTCTAGAAAGTTTAGATGGCGCCATGTTCGATTGTGGTCAGCAATATCATAGACTGGCTGTGCTTCTTTCCCACAATTGGAACAACAGAAAAGAGCACCCTTACGAATACAAACAAAGACATCTAATTGTTGTTTTCCCTCATTAAATACACAGCTGTCAATATACCACGGTTCTGTAATATGAAAGAGACAATTAATATCTTGGATTTCAACTAACATTCGATTTCACCTACTAGTTCTACTATTTTAGTAACCAGTATGGACAGAGTGAAATCATTTTAAAGAGCGAAGAAGCCTAATACTATTAATCGAGTTTGAAATGATGGTATTTAGCATCTTAACAGAATGTTGCGAAGTAAAACCAGCAACAAATATACCTACAACAGCCAATACGATTTAAGCTTTCGTATCACAGCTTTTAATCTAGTCTAAAAGTCTGTCCAATTCTTCTATAAAGGGTCCAGTCCCGAAAATGCGGATTTACAACGTTAATCAGCTCTACAAAGTAAAAAACTACACGTTAACAACGATAAGGATTATGAGACAAGTTATATGATACAGTGTGACGCTCTATTTTACGTCATAAATATTGAATCTCAATAGATTAAACTCTAATGAGATCTAGCTCGTAAACTACTGATATAACTGAGTTAGTTCCCTTACCATTTGATATCCGCATTATCTTGACGCTACGACGCAACAACCCAATCGTTTAAAAACTAAAAAATTGGATTGTTGCGCATCAGACATAAAGAGCGACACAATTTAAAGGAATATGCTTTCGATTTCTAATGAAGCGATCGAAATTATGAAAGCTAGTTTCATCTTATAAAATCATTGTAAATTATGGCGAAAACAAGACACATATGTAAAAGAATAGCCATTTAAGAAAGCTATTGTGGAGCTTAAGTGTACAGTGGCAAATGATGTTTTTGCGGTCTTATCACATTTACCTAAATAATAATGTGCATCGCATTTTGAAATAATAGAATCGGAATTTACCATATATAGAAGGTTAAAAGAACTGGGGAGCGAATGAATATTGTGTCTTAATTGTTATCTTTGTTCATTCTTCTATTACCAACAAATACAGTTACCCTAATGAAGAAAACACATACAAAAACAGTCCAAATAATAATATTTTCAATGAATTTGTTATCAATTAGTAATACTGAAAGAATATTGAAAAATAATAGAGCTATGTAAATATTTTTCTCTTTACTAATTAGGAAATCCAACTACACAACTCCTTTACTTGTAATTTCATTTTTTATAAATTTTTAGGAGACCAAGAAGTTGGTCGCATTTAAACAAAAAGATTCCATATGTATGTATTTCCAGTCCATAAGGCTATGGCTAAGATTACTACTAGAGTCCCTTTAAGAATATCTCTCATGTGATCACCTCTATAATAATTTTATCTTTGTATTTACGAAATAAAAATGTAAAAGTTTCATTTTATATATTCGGCAAAAAATATTTAGAATTGTATGCACAGCCGATTCATAGTGACTTCTGGCGCTTTATTGATGTGACGAACAAACCCTTGAACAGCTTTACGTATTTTTTGAACAGAATCAAAGAATACATTGTTGATGACAGATGACTTTAACCAACCCCAAAGTTCTTCAATCATATTAAGGTTTGGGCTATAAGGCGGAAGGTAGACCAAAGTAAGAAGGTTCTTATGTTGTTCTAAAAACGGTTGGATACGTTTTGCATGATGAATTCTCGCGTTATCTGAAATCATGACAATCTTTTCTCCATTATATTTATCGATCACTTTTTCGAGAAAGGACAGGAATTCCTTGGCCGTATAGCGCTCTTCCTGGATACAGAATACCTCTCCTGTCTCGTAATCCAACGTACCAATTAACTTTGCACCCCAATGTTTTCCATAGGTCGGAATGATCTTTTGTTGACCTTTGGCAAACCAAGTTCGTGATAAAGCTTGATAGTCTCGAATCATGGATTCATCCTCAAATAAGATGTGGTCTATTTCCCCATCTAGGAGTTTTTTTTAAGCTGTTTAAACTCTTCTTTGAACGCTTCTTGTTGGACAGGATCAGGTTTAGCCAGTGTATACGTTGGTTTGGTGAAGCTCAGATTGAGACGGTAGAGCAATGCCCGCACGCCACGATCTGAGTAGGAAATGTTAAATTCCTGCTTGATCCATTTGTTTATGGTTGGAGCCGTCCAATTCATTTCCACTGGAAAACCTACATCAACGGGCGTTTGGTTCACAATCGTTTGATGGACTTTTTCCTCCTGATCGGGAGTGAGTTTCCGATTTCGACCTGTGGGAAGATCTCTTTGGAGTCCATCCAGTCCACCCTCACGATACGCCTTACTATAATTGTAGAGTGTGGAAATCCTTCGTCCAACTACTTCCGCTATGTTTGGATAAGATTCCCCACGTAGAACCATCAAAATCGTTTGATAGCGCTCGAGCATTCGTAGATCTTTGTTTCCTTTGATGGCTGCTTTTATTTCTTGAACTGCTTGATCTTTTTCACTTGGATGTACGCCTACACGTTTGCTCATATGTCCGGTCCCCATTCAATAAATGTTACTCTCTATTATACAGGATGAATCTAGGTCTATTGCAATCTATTGGATTTTATTCCATATATTAAATACCCAATATCTATTTTTTTACTGAATTGTTTTTGCACTAGAACCGTCGGGAGGGTTCAATCTAAAATTTTGACTACTGATAAACAATATATACGAAAAGAGCCGTAGGTAAATCGAACACGATAGGCAACTCAGAAAATCATCTAGTATCCTGATTAGATACTTCTTCGGAAAAATAATTTGCTTTGCGAAAACAGCCAAATAAATTCAACCTCCATCTCATAGTGTAAGCTAGCCTACATTGAATTTATTTAAAAACGATTATACTTGAGAGACTATAGTTGTCATACTAGGGGGAATGGCATGAAGAAATCACATTACATTTACATGATGGTTTTAGCTATGTTAATGTTGACGGCATGTTCGAATAAGGAAGAAGAGCAGACACGGGAATCTAACGATATACCGGCTTCGAAGGATGTTTCTACAGAGGAATTATCTGCGGAAATAAAGATGTTGACGAGAGACTGGAAGACAGATTGGGAGAAGCATACGATTTCCTATGATGAACTCATTTCTGGTGGCCCACCAAGAGACGGAATCCCATCTCTTGACCAACCTGAATTTGAGTCTGTACAGCTTGCAGAAAAATGGTTGGCGCCTACGGAACCCGTAATGGTGGTTGATATTAATGGCGATTCACGAGCGTATCCACTCCAAATATTAATTTGGCATGAAATCGTCAATGATATTGTTGGGGGAAAACCGGTCCTTGTTAGTTTTTGTCCATTATGTAATTCTGCTATCGTTTTTGACCGAAATGTCAACGGGGAAGCAGTTGAATTTGGTACCTCTGGATTATTGGTTCAGTCTGATTTAGTGATGTATGATCGCAAGACTGAGACCCTTTGGCAGCAATTTACGGGTGAAGCGATTATAGGGGAATTAGTGGGAAAAGAACCATTAACGATGCTCCCATCGAGTCTTGTGAGCTTTGCCGACTTTACTTCGACTTATCCTGATGGTCTTGTGCTCTCAAAAGAGACAGGATATGACCGACGTTACGGTCAAAATCCATATCCAGGCTATGATCAACGAACCACTTCTTTTTTTGATCGGGAGCAATTCCACTCTCTCCTACCTGCAATGGAGAGAGTCGTTACCATTGCGATGACGGATGAAGACAAGGCATATCCTTATACAGTCCTAACGGAAAAGAAGGTAGTTCATGATCAAATCGGATCAAGCGCTATCGTGATTTTTTTCAAAAAAGGGACCAATTCAGCATTGAGTTCACAAGTCATTGAAAGAGGAAGTGATGTTGGTTCCTCTGGTGTATATCTACCAGAAATCGATCAGCAATCCCTCACATTTCAGCCAATTGACGGGGGGTTTGTGGATAACGAAACAGGTAGTACTTGGAATATTCTTGGCCGAGCGACAGCTGGACCTCTTAAAGGTCGTCAACTTGATGAAGTGGTTCATGGAGATCACTTTTGGTTTTCATGGATTGCGTTTAAACCAGAGACTAAGGTATACACTGAATGAGGGCCAAATAAGAATTCTTGCTAGTAACTTTCAAGATGTAGAACCCATTTCCTGTGACTCAAAAGAGGTCCCTCTAAGCAAATTCAAGACTAAATACAGAGATTAGTCCTCATCTTCACAAGTTCATTCTCAAATAGCTAAGCACGCTGTTGATTCAAACCTCAACAGCGTGCTTTTTATTTTTAAAAGTACACAATTGCGAATCAATTCACAGAGTTCGTTCATGCTCATATGAAATTTATTCCCATACCTCTTTTTAGTGATAAGTTTTCCCTTAAAATAACAATTTTTAACCGTGTAAGAGTGAACTTCCAATACTAAGGATTGTAGATTTGCATATAGATGAATTATAGAATAGTTCATTTAATCTTTTGGTCTGAAATGACAAAATGGTGACAGGTAGATGTGAGATCATAGCTCGTTTAGCTTGTGAAATTCAGGTCATACGATTTAGGAAAAAGATCACTTGATTGGAAATTTACTTACTATTGATTGGGGGACGTTTATGGATTGGATGTTCGATATTTTCCTTCCTGCAATAGGCGGGTTTGTTGGGGGAAGTGTCACCATCTTTTGGACTGAAATCAAGACCAAGCGACGTTTACCTGCAACAGTTATCGGTAAGTTTATATGGCTCGGAGGAATCTCTGGGTTCGTCGCAGTAAATCTCCTAAATCCAAATGGGGATTTTTCTGTGAAAGCACCACTAGCCATTCTAGCAGGAATAAGCCCTATGAGTTTTCTTAAAGGTCAAGCGATATCTGATGGAGAAGAGGAAGATCATGTGTTTAAGGAGCAATATGACGTGATCGACAATTATAGTAATTTATTTGAAGAAGAAATCGATGTCTTCGATGATTTCGATTTTGAAGACCCCACCGCTATAGTCGAAAGTATCAAAAAGAAGAAAGTAGATCATTCAAAAAGTCAATCAAATCAATTGAAAAGGGAAGAATAGGATGACTAAACGATTTAGGCCCGCCAAATATTTAGATTCCCACGATTTAGCCTTACTACGACAAACAAAAGCCAATATAAAAAAAGCAAGATCAAAACGGGAACTAAATTATTATGAATCTATTTTGGATTCGCTGATGAAGAAAGCCATTTTGAAATTTCGAGCAGAGGAACAAAATTATGGTAAGAACCCATAAAGATGCTCGTCTACACAAACAAAGTAGCAGTGTGGAGGCTGAGCGTCTTTATTTTTATTCTTTTTCTTTTCATATTCCATGCTATACAT
The DNA here is from genome assembly GCF_037024155.1 of Bacillus sp. 2205SS5-2. Taxonomy (NCBI): domain Bacteria; kingdom Bacillati; phylum Bacillota; class Bacilli; order Caryophanales; family Bacillaceae; genus Bacillus; species Bacillus spongicola. The sequence goes on along the minus strand of NZ_JAYKTS010000017.1, from coordinate 31,268 downwards.
AATTTTCTTTGACCAGAAAACAGACACGTTTCTTTAAGAGTAATAAGACTTAGATAATCTGAAATAGTGATGGATTTTCAAATAAAGAAAACATAAATAGAATAACAGTGGAAGCTATGATTTTCTGAAATTGGAATGGGAAAAAGTCGAACCTACGAACCCGTTTGTATGAATGCTAATTTTGACAAAAGGGAAGGGGGGATGTAGATATCCCCTTCTGAGAAAGTCGTATAGGTTGGTTTAAATCAGCTTTTTTGCAAATTTTGTTGTTTGTCGAATTAGTCAGCAAACGGTGATATAGCTTTGATTCGTCTATTTTTGATAGAAATCAACAGTGATATGGAAGAGGTAATCAAAATATAATGAAATAGCCACAAGGTAAACGTAAAGAGTCTTTAATTAAGATCGAGCAGCCAGAAGTTCGATTTTAAAAAGCTCATTGCAAGTGGGTAGCTTCTCGTTTCTCTTTGAAATCCAGATTTTTGTAGAACCTTGGTTAACTCGGTACCGGATACTTCATTAATTTCAAGGAAGGAAAACTCCTTAGCCTTTCCTAACTTGATTAAGAGATCCAAAAGTTCTGTAAAGTTAACCGTTTTATTATGAATGAAATGGACCTTAGGGACAGTTAGCTTCCGTTCTTGAGGGGAAAATAGCAATATCAATTCGTTTCGGTACACTTGACCACCACTTAATACCAATGATTGAAACTCCAAATAATTGATACTCAATTCGTCCTGGGCATCATTTCTAAAAAGAGTAACAATATCTTGTAAATCTGCCGGGAGAGTGGAAGGGTTTAATGAAGAATTTACGTTCATTCTTGTGTCATATAATGGCATTAAAAGATCCCCTTTCTTCCTGAATACTAGTATTATTTATAGATGGAAGAAGCGTAATCCTTTATTTTTCTGAAAATTTTTTCAATAATATTTTGGAGGCTATATATTCGGAAAAAATATTTAGAATTGCATGCACAGCCGATTCATAGTGACTTCAGGCGTTTTATTGATGTGACGAACAAACCCTTGAACAGCTTTACGTATTTTTTGAACAGAATCAAAGAATACATTGTTGATGACAGATGACTTTAACCAACCCCAAAGTTCTTCAATCATATTAAGGTTTGGGCTATAAGGCGGAAGGTAGACCAAAGTAAGAAGGTTCTTATGTTGTTCTAAAAACGGTTGGATACGTTTTGCATGATGAATTCTCGCGTTATCTGAAATCATGACAATCTTTTCTCCATTATATTTATCGATCACTTTTTCGAGAAAGGACAGGAATTCCTTGGCCGTATAGCGCTCTTCCTGGATACAGAATACCTCTCCTGTCTCGTAATCCAACGTACCAATTAACTTTGCACCCCAATGTTTCCCATAGGTCGGAATGATCTTTTGTTGACCTTTCGCAAACCAAATTCGTGATAAAGCTTGATAGTCTCGAATCATGGATTCATCCTCAAATAAGATGCGGTCTATTTCCCCATCTAGGAGTTTTTTTTAAGCTGTTTAAACTCTTCTTTGAACGCTTCTTGTTGGACAGGATCAGCTTTAGCCAGTGTATACGTTGGTTTGGTGAAGCACAGATTGAGACGGTAGAGCAATGCCCGCACGCCACGATCTGAGTAGGAAATGTTAAATTCCTGCTTGATCCATTTGTTTATGATAGGAGCCGTCCAATTCATTTCCACTGGAAAACCTACATCAACGGGCGTTTGGTTCACAATCGTTTGATAGACTTTTTCCTCCTGATCGGGAGTGAGTTTCCGATTTCGACCTGTGGGAAGATCTCTTTGGAGTCCATCCAGTCCACCCTCACGATACGCCTTACTATAATTGTAGAGTGTGGAAATCGTTCGTCCAACTACTTCCGCTATGTTTGGATAGGATTCACCACGTAGAACCATCAAAATCGTTTGATAATGCTCGAGCATTCGTAGATCTTTGTTTCCTTTGATGGCTGCTTTTATTTCTTGAACTGCTTGATCTTTTTCACTTGGATGTACTCCTACACGTTTGCTCATATGTCCGGTCCCCATTCAATAAATGTTACTCTCTATTATACAGGATGATTCTAGATCTATTGCAATCTATTGGATTTTATTCCATATATTAAATGCCGAACATATATTCTGTTTAATTTGTTTCTCTATTATGCGGAGATAATCGCTAAAAGGATTTTCAGTCATCTAGTTAGTTTTCATATGAGATAAGCAACATTTTTTGTGAAAACAGCGTTTAAAGTAGAAGAGTAAAACGGATTCTCGTTGTGTCTTAATGCTAATTAAGGACTTTTTATAATGACTGGAAGGGGATAAGCTCTCAAAATACGAATCGGAACCTTTTTCTGGTAAGGTAGAGATAGGATTAATTTGAAAAGGCAGTTTTCGCAAAGTTTGTTGCTTGTCGAACCAGTCTGACAAATGCCAGAGCCTCAAGACACTGCAGCTGGAGCAGTCTATTTTTGATGGAAATCAACAGTGGAATAGGCGATTTAATCAAAAATCAGATGATTTAGCCACTCTGTAAACGAAAAGAGCCTTTGAAAAGGAATAATATTTCGAAAAGACAATGAATGGAGAGAATAATATTAAACTTAAACGAGCTACAAAAGCAGATTTACCTATATTAGTAGATTTATTTGACCAATACCGTGTTTGGTATAAACAAACATCAGACAAAATTGGAGCAAGGCAGTATTTATCAGACCGAATCGAAAAGAAAGAGTCAGTGATTTTTCTTGTGGTGGAAAATGAAATAGGTCTTGGATTTACTCAGTTATTCCCTTCCTTTTCATCCGTTACCATGCAGCAGCTGTGGATATTGAATGATCTATTTATTAGAGAAGAGACGAGAGGTCGCGGAGTAGGGTCAATGCTGATTCAACAAGCAAAGGAGTATTCAATAGAAACCAATGCAAAAGGAATAATTTTGGAAACCGACGATGACAATTTTCAGGCTCAACAGCTCTATGATCGCACCGGTTTTAAGCGAGACACTGCTTTTCGTTATTATTTTTACCATTAAATTCAGAAGTTCTTTTCGTTTAGGATATGGCTGTTTGTTCTGGTTATTAACTAAGTCCTCCACTTTACGGTTGATTTCCATCAAATACAGACGAAATAAAGCTTTTTTATAGAGTATAAACTAATACGAAAAGCAACAAACTGTGCAAAACCAGCCTATTGATTGAGTTAGGGAGAAGAGACTTATGAAGAAAAAAATAGCGGTTGTAACAGGTGCATCAAGTGGATTTGGTTTATTGAGTACGATTAAACTAGCGAAAAATGATTTTTATGTCATCGCAACGATGAGAGATTTACAGAAAAAAGAAACACTTCAAGCTATGGCTATAGAAAATGATGTGAACGAACAAATTCATTATCACTCCCTCGATGTCAGTTCGAAGCAATCGGTCGATCGGTTTGGTCATTGGTTAAATGAATTAGGTCATGTAGATGTTTTGCTGAATAATGCCGGCTATGCAGCTGCGGGTTTTGCTGAAGAAGTATCCATAGATCAGTACCGCGAACAATTTGAAACAAACTTCTTTGGTTTGATTGCGCTTACGCAAAAAGTGATTCCGTTAATGAGAAAGCAGAAAAAAGGCAGGATCATTAATCTAAGTAGTATTAGTGGATTAGTTGGCTTTCCGGGTTTGTCCCCATATGTGTCTTCTAAGTTTGCACTAGAAGGATTTAGTGAGAGCTTAAGATTAGAACTGATTCCATTTGGCATTGAGGTATTTTTGATCGAGCCTGGTTCTTATCAGACGAATATATGGACAACGGGAAAAAAAGTGGCTGAATACTCACTTCAACCAGAATCGCCTTATTTCAATTATATGAAGAAGATTGAAAATCAGTTGGACGAAACATCTTTCGGTGATCCAGATGACATTGCGTCGCTTGTCAATGAAATAGCACTCGGAAAGAAGGGAGGTTTTCGCTTTCCGGTGGGAAAAGGTGTGAAAGTAACTATTTGGATAAAGAAATGGATTCCCTGGTCCTGGTTAGAAAAAAATATCCTTAAACGACTGACCTAGGGGAATAGGGATGTTGAAATCAGCTTCGTTTTATGTGATCGATTATATCAAAGCAACAGATTCATAAATCATAAAGCCTGACATCTCTGTTGAAAATAAGTCATTCTTTTTTACACAAGATTGTGGAGGTGACTAATTATCATTAAATCAAAGTGTTTAGAATACATCTTAGGATTTCCATGTGTGCTTTTTAACTGGAATGGGTACAAATAAGAGGATGGAAAATGAAATGTGATGGTTAATCCATGAATGAAAAGGGGTATTCTCTCATTTTGAATGATCATGTAATGTAGACGTAAGAAGGGCCCCTTTTTTGTTAAGGCTGTTTTCGCAATGATTGTGTTTTTCGAATCATTCTATTAGAGGTGATATTCCTTTTTTTTTCGGGTCATTTTTTCGTCTACTTTTGATGGGAATCAACAACGAAATGGAGGACTCTATCTAAAATTAGTTTAAAGAGCCATCCACTAAAGTAAAGACAAGAAAAAAATCAGAAGATACCGGTAAATTCCATTCATTCAACCCAAAAATTTGTAGGAGGTCACTAAATTGAAATTAGAAATTAGCTCAACTGCACAGGACAAATTAAGCGAGACACCGAAAAATAAAATGATTCAACTCTCTTTTGACCGGGGAAGTTGTGATATCGTCAATACTCTCTATGAAATCAAAGTAATAGATGAGAGAGAACTGTACTCCAATGAAAAGATAATAGAAGCAGAAGAACTCCAGTTCATAGTTGATGATGATTTTGAAGAGAATTATGATCACGAACTTAAAATTGATTTTAAAAATAATTTTTTTGTGTTTAAAAATAGCCAGCAGATTTTTAATAATAAAATAGGCTTGAGGTATAGTTGACATCAATTCAATCGAGCAGGTTGTGTGGAAACATATGAGGAAAAGGCTTTTTTAGAAGGCTCTTTTCGTCTACATTGTGGCTATTTCATCATATTTTTTGATTAATTCTTTCATTTTACTGTTGAATTCCATCAAAAATAGACGGCTCCAGCTGCAGTGTCTTGAGGCTTTGGCATTTGTCAGACTGGTACGAAAAGCAACAAACTTTGCGAAAACAGCCTTATCAAAATAAGTAAACTGGATCGAAAAGTTTTCCGTCTGTAATAAATTGCACCGTCTTACTATGTTGGATAGGGGGATCTGTTAGGGTTTTTTCTGGTGTGACTAGACAGTGTGAAAAAATCCCCCTTTCAACCAAAAGGGGGATAGGGAAGCTTATATAGTTAACAAAATCTTTCCTGTGCTTTTTCTGCTTTCTAGAAAGCGATGGGCATCAGCACCTTGTTCTAATGGAAAGGTTGTTGGGGGTGACAGAGAAAGCTTTTCTTGAGAAATCCATGAAAATAATTCATTAGAACGTTGAATTCGTTCTTCATGAGAGGTTAAAACATTCCAAAGATCACCACCCGTAAGTGTTTTGGATGTGTCCATTAACATACGAGGGTCAATTGAAACCGGGTCTCCTCCTGCCATTCCGAAGAAAACAACTGTACCTCCCGTTCGGACGGACTCGAAGCTGTCCATAATCGTGCTTCCAACCGATTCAAAGGCGACATCGACCCCTAGTCCTTTCGTCATATGCAACACCTTTTCTTTCCAGTTATCGCTATACAAGAGGCATTCTGTTGCGCCCAATCCTTTTACAATTTCTCCTTTTTCTGAAGAAGAGGTCAACCCAATCACTTTTCCACCGAGCAACTGGATGATTTGGACTAGGAGTTGTCCGACGCCACCTGCTGCTGAATGAACAAGTGCTATATCTCCTGTTTGGATACGATAGCTATCTCGTGTTAAATACTGTGCCGTTAATCCCTGAAGGAGCACAGACGCAGCCGTATCAAAGCTAATTTCTTCCGGAAGAGGAATGGCTTTGTCCACGGGTACAGATACGAATTCCGCATTCGCTAAGGGGACATCAGCAAAAGCGATTCGATCTCCAACCTTTAGCGTATGAACATTAGGGCCAACACTTTCAACGATGCCAGCACCTTCATAGCCTAAGATGAAGGGGGGGTTCCCTACTAAGTGATAATTCCCTTTTCGTCGATAAACATCCGCAAAGTTTAGACCGACTGTCTTCATTTTAACAAGAACCTCATTTTCTAAAGTGACGGGTTCCGGTAGTTCATGCATATGGAGAACATCAGGTTCACCAAATTGTTCAAATACTAAAGCTTTCATAGTAATTCCTCATTTCTAAAGCGATTAAATTCTCCTTTACTTTAACGGATAATTGGTAAGAATGAAAATATATGTGACTTATATTCGTCCATCTATAGATTAAAGGACCTCGTATCTGTCAAGAAATATTTCTGAATTTTAGCCTAAATTGGATTTAGGAAGACCTGATTTTTACAGAATTGTGAAACCTGAGAATTCACTTGCAAGATTTATTTAGAACGATTAAGATATAGCTATACAAGATAAGTTAACCGATTAAGCATAAGGAAGGTTTAATATGAAAAATAAAGTGACTATGCGGGATGTTGCCAAATTCGCCGGTGTTTCTGTTGCGACGGTTTCCTATGTTTTAAATGGGGTGAACCGTGTTTCTGCAGAGACGAAAAGTAGGGTACTAGAGGCTATTGATACTCTAGGATACGCTCCGGACTTCACTGCCATTAGCTTATCAAAGAAGACTTCCAAACTAATCGGTGTGATGATTCCAGTCTTGGATGGATCTATCTCTCCCATGTTTTACGAAAATCCCTATTACAGTGAGTTTATCCGCGGCTTGGAATATACTTGTCGAGAAAATGGATATGATCTCATTATTTCAGGGATTGGAAAACCGGAAGACTGTAAAAGGTGGATCACCAAACGAAACATTGATGGTCTAGTCTTTTTAGGATTGTTTTCCGATCATTTGTACGAAGAATTGAAAACGCTTTCGGTTCCGATGGTGTTAATTGACTCGTATGAAGAATTCGCTAAATTTTATCACACGATTAGAATTGAAGATGAACAAGGAGGCTATTTGGCTACTAAGTACCTTATTGATCAAGGACATCAACAAATTGCCTATGTTTCGTCAGGACTAAGCAATAATCCTGTTGATCATAATCGTTTTCTTGGTTATCAGAAAGCGTTATTACAACACGATTTGGTCGTGGATAAAAACCTGCTGTTTGAATGCTCTGAAGGGATTTCTTTAGAGAGTGGGTATCAGATTGGTCAAACAATTTTACAAAACAAAGAAGTACCAACTGCTCTCTTTGTGGCAGCAGACATATTGGCTCTAGGAATCATAAAATCAATGAAAGAACAACAGAAAGAAGTTCCAAGAGACTACTCAATTGTCGGTTTTGATAATCTGAATCTTAGCCAATATATGATGCCAAGCTTAACGACTATTAGCCAAAACATTTTTCAAAAAGGGGTATGTTCAGGAAGAACCCTTATCGAAGCTCTTGAAGGAGAAATCGGTCCACCCAAGAAAGTTACTCTCGCGGTGGAGTTAATTATTCGAGAATCCACCAGGTCTATTAGAAATTAAAGAACTATCCTATGAATGTGTAAATATTCGTTTCACAGAAAAGATAAAACAGAATTTTATTTAACTTAGGATCGTTTCCTATACATTGTTGCGATTGATTCATCATTTTGGGTGAAAATCTCCTTTTGCAGATAGACATTCCAAGATTTACGAAAGGCTCTATTCGCATACTTTGTTGCTTTTGCATACAAAAAGGGATGGAAACACTCTTTTCTCATTTCGGGTTAAAAATGATGCGAAAAAATGCCCGAAGTCAATCTTCATCACGAATTGAGAACTCATTCGAAAAGATGACCAGAAACCAAGCTAGGTCCCAGTTTAGAGGCTGGTACGAAAAGCAACAAATTCTAGGGGAACAGCCTTAACATTTCATCTATTTATGTTTGCTTAACCGGTTAGCAACGGGAGATAACTGTGGAATTAACTCATTCACCTATGAAAATATGCCTTTATAGTAGGGATCAAACTACATTATACAAGGCTGTTTTCGCAAAGATTGTGGCTTTTCGAATAAAAAGGAATCCCCTGACTTGTATGATTTCGTGCTCTTTTCCTAATGAAAAATTCTTCATTTCTAGATAAAAAAGAAGAAATCAATCGAAAAAACCCTACTGCCTGTTTTTTCTTTGTGTCAAGAGCAACAATGTATACGAAAAGAGCCTTATACAAACAGAAAATTAATTATTTTTAGGAGGTTTTATCGTTGTTGAAACAATCAACCGTACTAGACTTAAATCCTATCGCAAGCCCAAAAGCAATTATCCAAGGAGATCACTATCGATTTACTGTATTAACCGAAAAACTATTCCGTCTCGAGTATTCTGAGCAGGGGATTTTTGAAGATCGAGCAACTCAATCCATCATTAATCGAGTCTTTCCTGTCCCTCCATTTCAAGTTGTTGAGAATAAAGATTCATTAGAAATTATCACCTCATCCGTGCATCTCTATTATTCGTATGGACCTTTTTCAAAGTCCTCGTTACGAATTGATGGAAAAAATAACTACAGTAATTATTCAAATCGCTGGTATTTCGGAGATGAAATTGAAACATTAAAGGGAACTGCTCGGACCTTAGATAAGGTGGACGGGGAGATAGACCTTGAAGAAGGTATTCAATCGAAAAATGGCTTTTCTATTATTGATGATTCCACTTCATGTATTGTCGCCAATGAGGATACGATAGAACCTCGGTCTCATAAGCAAATTGACTTATACTTTTTCGCTTATGGAAGAGATTATAAAGAAGCATTACAAGACTACTATCGTCTTACGGGCATCACCCCGTTATTGCCGAGATATACGTTAGGTAACTGGTGGAGTCGGTACTGGAAATATGATGAGAATGAATATAAGCAATTAATGAGTCGTTTCAAAGAGGAAGATGTCCCTTTTTCGCTAAGTGTTATTGATATGGATTGGCATCATGTTGATATTCCTGAAAAATACGGAAGTGGTTGGACTGGTTACAGTTGGAATAAAGAGTTATTTCCAGATCCAGAAGGATTTTTAACTTGGTTACAAGATCAAGAACTTCGCGTCACCTTAAATGTGCATCCGGCAGACGGGGTCCGACCGCATGAAGAAATGTATGAAAAGATGGCGAAGGAATTAGGAATTGACTACGAAAATGAACACCCTATTCCATTTGATATTATTAATAAAAAGTTCAGAGAGGCGTACTTTAACCATTTGCACCGACCAGAAGAAGAAAAAGGCGTCGATTTTTGGTGGATTGATTGGCAGCAAGGAACGGTAAGTGGTATCGAAGGACTTGATCCATTATGGTTGTTAAATCATTATCACTCGCTCGATCAAGTCAAACAGGAAAAACGGTCAATGATTCTGTCTCGATATGCTGGAGTGGGAAGTCACCGCTATCCAATTGGGTTTTCTGGTGATTCTGTTATATCTTGGGAGTCCTATCGTTTTCAGCCGTATTTTACATCTACCGCAACCAATATTGGGTATAGCTGGTGGAGTCATGACATCGGTGGTCATTTTCAAGGGTATAAGGATGATGAACTAAGTGCACGTTGGGTGCAATATGGTGTTTTCAGTCCTATTTTACGCTTGCATAGCTCAGTCTCTCCTTTTAATGGAAAAGAGCCGTGGCGCTATCAAGAAAGTATTGCTAATATTATGAAGGATTATTTGCGTCTGCGGCACGAGTTTATCCCTTATTTATACACTATGAACTGGCGCACTCACCAAAATATTCACCCGTTAATTATGCCAATGTATTATGAATATCCAATGGAGCCCAATGCTTATGAATCACCGAATCAGTATTTCTTCGGTAGTGAACTTATGGTGATTCCAGTAACCGAAAAGATCAATCAAGAACTGTTAATGGCACCCGTTGATGCTTGGCTTCCTGATGGTCAGTGGATCGATTTCTTTACAGGACGTATTTATTCTGGAGGTAAGAAAATCCGTATGTTTAGAGGACTGGATACCCTTCCTGTTTTGGCAAAAGAAGGGGCCATCATTCCTCTTGCGCAGCATCAAGAGCATGAGAATTCCGTTGGCAATCCTGAAAATCTCACCATCATGGTTTTCCCGGGAAAATCCAATTCCTTTGAATTATATGAAGATGATGGCGAGACATTAGCTTATCAAGACGGAAAACATGCGACCACGAAAATGGAGTTGGATTGGGAGAAGAAATCGTTTGTCCTAAATCCGGTTCAAGGCGATGCAACTGTCGTGCCGATGTCGAGAAATATTAGCTTGAAGTTCAGAGGATTTGCCCATTTGAAGAAAGTACATGCTTACTTGAACGGAAAAGAGGTAGAGGTGGCTTCTAAATATGACCATCAAACCAACACCTTCTCTTTACAAGTAAATAATGTCTCACCGGCATCCAAGCTTGAAGTCTTGATACAAGACGAACAGCAAATCAACAAGTCCATGGATATAATCGAACCGATTTTTGAACTGCTGAACAAAGCACAAATTGATTTTGCTCTTAAAGACGCCCTGTACCAGGTAATTAAGAAGCATTCGAATAAGGTAGATCTGTTAGCTGGGCTACGAAATTTGAAGATTGAAGATCATCTGTTTGACGCAATTTTAGAATGGATGATTGAATAGTTTAAACGTAAGGCACTTTACAAAAATTTTTTACTATTGTGTGTAATCATTGAGAGAAATATGAGTTTCACCAGATTGTATTTGTACGCACCGAGCACATCCAAGACCGCCTTTATATTGAAGCATGACTCTGTGCTAAAACAATATATATATTGGATAGGAATTAGTTCCAACTAGTAGGTTCATCTATGAGATAAAAGTTAGGATCGGTTGCCAAGAAATCTTGGAACCGGTCCTCTTATTTCCGCTTAGTTTTCAGTCTCTGAAAAAACAATCTCTCCTTGCAGAATGGTCATAAGAATCTTTGCGTCAGGGATGTTTTCAATAGGTAGCTTCGTGATATCTTCATCTAAGATGACAAAATCAGCCGATTTTCCCACTTCGATGGAACCGGTAATCTCCTCAAGCCCTAGAGCTTTCGCTGCATTCACAGTATAAGCATCAATGGCTGAAAAAACATCAGGTAACCCTCTTGCCCCAAGCTTTAAAGAATTGGAAATCGTAATAAGCGGGTTCAATTCATTGACATCCCAGTCACTACTGAGCGTGATATTGGCACTTGTGTCCCAAATTCTTCGCAAAGGCATCATTCGTTTTAATTAAATCTCCGACAAATAGTCACTTGCCCAAGACTGATTGGGGTTGCCCAGGAAATCCTCTCCGACTTGAAAATCAGCCTCAACACCCAGAGAAGCAAAGCGACTGATATCCGATTCTTCGACCATTTCGAGATGGGTAAGTGTGTAGAGCTGCTCGGAATGATTTTTCCTCGCTGCGTCTATGGCATTTAAACTTTCATGCACTGCTCCGTCACCAATCGCATGAATAAATGCCCCGTAGCCAATAGTATCAAGCTCAGTTAGCCACCACTTCATTTTTGTTCAGAGAGGTAGTTTAAACCGTAGGGTGTTCCCGGAAACCATTCAAACGGATAAGGGTCCAAGGTTTTTGCTGTATTATTTATGATGATCCCGTCACTATACATTTTCACTTGATTGATTAACATTCTAGAAGTAGGATCATTTTGATAAATCTCCTTAAAATAGGTGAGTTGTTCCGCTCTATCTACATAAGGATACACCCATGGGCGCAGCACTACTCTAGAAGTTAGCTTACCCTCATCGTAAATTTGGTTCCAAACATCCAACCAACCTCGCTTCCAGTAAAGACGGCCATCACCTAGAGTGGTGATCCCGTTTTCCGCTACTTCTTGTAAACCAGCTAGTAACCCTTCAACATTCTTCTCGGAAGTGTTCAGTTGTGCATTCCAAGCTTGTTCTAGAACCATATCTCCAGCTGAATCATAAATAATACCGAATGCTTCTCCGGATTCCTCATCACGAATTACCCGACCGCCAGGAGGATCTTCGGTTTGTCTAAAAAAACCGACTTCTTTAAGTGCCATTGAATTTACCCAGACAGAGTGAGAGGTTCTTTCCATCAAAACCACAGGGTTACTAGGGAACAGCTCGTCTAATAATTGAAGAGGGGTTTGCTCGTCATCTGTCATCGTAATCGAAGCTAGCAACACTTCAAGATCAAAGCCCGATCCACTAATCCATTCACCTCGATCTATGTTTTTTGACAAACACTTAAGAATTCACGCTGTTCTTGTAAAGAAGCATCAGGTGCTACAAGACAATCTCCTGCTGCAGGTGAAGCGGCTTCAAAAACATGATTATGGTTGTCAATGAAACCTGGTAATACATAACTTAAGTTTAAATCAATAATCTCGGTTTGCTCATTGATTCGTGCCTTTGCATCCTGATAGGAACCCACATAATACTTACTGCCACTAAAAATCAGCATGTTATTAAGGAAAATAATCGAAACTCTTGTATAATGAGGATAGGGAGTTAAAAGGGGGGCGTAACATGAAACCAAGAATTGAAATCCTAACAGAAAAAAAACTGATTGGAATGAAGATGGAAATGTCTTTTGCCAATGATCGAACGGCGGAGCTATGGAAAAAATGTCGTCCGAAATTAAATAGAATTGATAATCGAGTCGATTCTTTGCTATATTCCATGCAACAAATGAATATTCAAGATTTCACCCCTACGGCGATGTTCGAAAAATGGGCTGCAGTAGAGGTGTCCGAAATACCGACATTACTAAATGAACTAGAAAGCTATACAATTAGTGGCGGAAAATACGCTGTTTTTACTCATAATGGTCCAGCGTCCACCTTCTACAAAACCTATTCTTACATATTTGAATCTTGGCTACCGACCTCTGAATACAGACTAGATAACCGCGAACAATTCGAACAGTTGACAGAGGATTACCACCCGGCAGATCCAAATGCAACCGAGGAAGTTTGGGTGCCGATTAAGTGAAGTAGGAAGGGATGGCAGGTTCAATGTCAGGAATTTGTCTTCTCGAACTAGTAATCTCTTTGCTTTACTCTATTATTAATTTTTTGGAGAGATTCTAAATGAAAATATTAAGAGGAAACAAATAGTATTTTTTGTTGATAGTGCTTATAGAAATACTATCAGCTTGTTCAGAGAGACCTGTGTTTGAATTGTATAAAGCAAGTATTGAGAATAGCGCAATGGTTTTGGAAGGCTGTTTTTGCAAAGTTTGTGGTTTTTCGAATTAGTTTATCATCTATGATATAGCTTTGTTTCGGGCATCATTTACGAAATGCTTTAGTGGCTGCCCGAGTCCCTAGCCACTGCAGCTAGATTCGTTATTTTTGATGGAATTCAAAAGTGAAAAGGAAGGTTTAAACAAAAAGCTGATGAAGTAGCCACTATGTATACGAAAAGAGCCTTTTGGAAAAATCAGAGGTTATTAAGAACAAGTGAAATTTCATTCGCGGAACTTACAATTGAAGAAATGGACTCCTACGCTGCTGTATTTATCATGTATGAAAGCCTTACCCCAAGATCCGAAAGTCAATATGCAGATATTTACTTAGATTCAGATATTCCGTTAAGTGTTGGTAAGGTAGTATATTCTGAAAATTGGGGATGGACTGCTGATTAATACTATGCTGTTGGCATTATTCCATCAAAAGGTGATAAAACAGAAACCATTTGGGAGTTTGGATTAAATAACGATGTGAAAAATGATGATAATGTTATGGGAATGTATTCGGAAATCTTTAACTTTACTGAAAAATCAAATGATTAAACTGTAGTAGAAGTAGCTATTCTATGTTTCTTCAAGCTTCTAAACAGAGTACAAATTAATTGTAAACGAACAAGAAACAGGTAAGTTATTATGAGGATCTTGATTAAAGGTAATAAAGATTACTATAGCGAATCAATAATCAGAAGCGGAGGTCTGACTCTCATACATCCTAAATTGAAAATCAGACCATTATGTCCTGAATAAAAGGGGAACAGAGGGCAGGTATTCTATCTTAGTGGAGAATTTGGGACACAATATTTTCCTACTCAAAGGCTACTTAAACTAACTTGCGTATCCATTTTTTGATCAATCGAAGAAATATTCAATCACACTCGCTCGTGCGGAACATGCAGCAAAGCTCTTCAGAAAGCAGATGATTGACTTCCTTTTGATTTAATCGGTAATAGCTCCAGGTGCCTCTTGTTTCTTTGAGAATTAGATTTGCATCCATTAAAATTTTTAGATGGTAGGATAGCTTTGATTGGGGCAGAAGTAACTTCTCAGTTAAATCACAAACACAAAGCTCCCCAGCTTGTGTCAAGGCATGCATAATGTGTAATCGCTTATGATCAGAAAGAGCTTTGAACTTTTTTTCGTAAAGAAGAAAAGATTGCTCTAATTTTTCTTCCATTAAAGGGTTATCGTGAGCCATGGTTATTGTCTCCCTTATCAATTTATTTTGATTATTGTTAGTGTACGGTGAAAAGGAGAAAATAGCAATCGATTAACTATACAGAGAAAATATATGGAGGCTAGGCTTATGGTAGAGCTTGATTTAGAAATGGAACGTAGTAACAGTTGAAATCTGACTTTAATGTTAACTTAATTATTAAAATGAGAAGATTTCGATCCAATGAGAGGGAACTACCTTGACTAGGAGAAAAGGAATTAGCAAGGGTATGACAGAATAAAGGGACGAACCACATGAATAAAGACTGTATCCTAGCGGAAATCATCCAGTTAAAACGACCCAATCGCTCTTTCGTCTAGAAAAGAGGTCCAAGAGGTATCCTATGATTTACTCGTTAGCCACACTACGGTCGTATTTCCCGGTATATCCTCTTGTCGTGACTGAATCGATGTGAAACGGATCAACGTTTATTTGGTGGAATCTTCTAAAGCATGTGTGATGAAGCAAACGAACTCGATGGGGCTGTCGCTTTTTTAGCAGTTAATCGATCTTCTTGAAGATTCTCTAAAATAGACAAATAAGAGAATCCAAACATTAATCAAAAGCCAACTTCAACAATGGAGATGTGGTCTGCCCAGTTACATCAAAGCATACTTGGCGATTTCAGTCAGTGAAATTTGATGACTAAACTATACTGTTAAGATAATCATAAAATTAGAGACGAATAGTTATTGACAATCCTATCCTTGTAAAATATACTAAATGTGACTGTGAAAATATGGAAAGGGTTGGTATTAAGCGAATGTGGAACTAATTTTATTTAGAAGGGATAACACTCATATGAATATGAAAATGAGAACCTGGAGAAATAGGATTAGTCTGTCCAGACTAGCTATTTACGTTTAAAATACCAATACACAAAACACAGAATTGTATTTGTTAAGCGTTTACATTTTTATTTGTTATGGATATATACTAGCCTCTCCAGGATTCTTGGAGAGGCATATTTTATTTCTTTTATCCTCTCAAAAAAAATAAAACAGAGGTGATTTTTATGACTCTTGTTATACAAGGTAAAGAACTACAAAAGAGTTTTGGAGATTTGGAAGTCTTAAGGAAAGTTAGTTTTGACATACGAAATGGTGAAAAGATTGGTCTCGTCGGTTGGAATGGTGCTGGAAAGTCGACATTTGTAAAGATCCTTATGAACATGCTGGAGCCTGATAAAGGGTTTGTAACAATGTGGCCCTCCCGATTGAAAATTGGCTATTTACCACAATCAACAGATTATAAAATGTCGATCGATTACGAACTGTTAAATCATGGGGAGAAATTACTTGAAACAAGCAAGCAGCTTGGTTTACTTAAAGATCGATTAAAGAAAGAAGAGCTCCAACATTTAAGCGGGGGAGAAAAGCTAAAATTATCTTTAGCAAAAATCTGGGCAATTTCTCCAGAGTTCTTAATATTAGATGAACCAACAAATCACTTGGATATGCATGGAGTTAGTTGGTTGATTGAAGAGGTTAGAGACTATTCGGGTGCTGCTATTATTATTTCACATGATCGATATTTTTTAGACGAAACAGTATCAAAAATATTTGAACTAGAAGCTGGAGAGTTAACGGTATATGACGGAAATTATTCGTCTTATCGAAACGAAAAGCATATAAAGTATGAACAAGATACGCGTGATTATGAAAAACAACAACGTAAAGTAGAGATGGTTGAAAAGCAGATGAGCACCTTGAAAGAATGGTCAGAAAAGGCCCATCGCCAAGCGGGAAAAGGAGGAACAAATGCTGAAAATCGTCAAGCGGGATTAAAGGAATTCGAACGAGCGAAGGCAAAGAAAAAAGATAATCAGGTAAAGTCAAAGCTGAAACGTTTAAATTTAGAATTATCGAAGCATCAGGTGAAAAAGCCAAAAGCAGAGAAATCAATCTCATTTCACTTTGAATCAGATTTAAAGCGCGGTAAGAGGATTCTTGAAGCAAAAGGGATCAAAAAAAAGATTGGTAATCGTGTGCTGTTTGATAAAAGTAACTTTTATGTAAAGCATGGAGAAAAAATCGGCTTGCTTGGACCAAATGGAGCTGGGAAGTCGACGTTTATCAACATCCTACTTAAAAAAGAAAGCCTAACTAAAGGTAATATTTGGATGAGTGAATCAACCAAATTTGCTTATCTATCGCAGGATGTAAGTGACCTTCCAAGCGAAAAAACCCCTTTACAATACTTCGATCTTACTGATCGAGAGCAGGAAACGAAAGCCAGAACCCTTATATCTAATATGGATATTCAGCAAGAAACTCTTGAAAAACCAATTTCCCACTTAAGTCTAGGGGAACGTACGAAAATTAAGCTTATCCAAATGATTTTAATGGAATATGATCTATTAATTTTAGATGAGCCGACAAACCATTTAGATTTGCCAAGCAGGGAAGAGCTAGAAAGAACGCTCAGTACGTATACCGGCACACTTATAATCGTATCACATGATAGGTATTTGATTGAAAAGCTGTGTACCAAATTGTTAGTAAT
Organism: Bacillus sp. 2205SS5-2; assembly: GCF_037024155.1. NCBI lineage: Bacteria > Bacillati > Bacillota > Bacilli > Caryophanales > Bacillaceae > Bacillus > Bacillus spongicola. The sequence continues at coordinate 14,294 of NZ_JAYKTS010000017.1, read as the reverse complement.
TGAAAATTGTAAGATGCATCAATATGAAATAGGATTGAAGGAATATGAAGAACGAAAAAAGAACAAACATACTCTAAAAGAACGTAATGTACTCGAAGAACTAGCCCTGATTGAAACCAAAATCACAGAACTACTTGGGAAAATCAGTTATTTGTCAAATGAAACGGAAGAATATAAACAAATAGACAAAGAACTAGTGACGTATATGGATAAAAAGCGTGAATTGAAGAACTTATTATGACATTCTAAAATGTAAGGGGGTTAGATACTCTTTGTAAGGTTGGAGGTCCTAAAGAAAGTGTGGCTCTATGTATGAAAAAAGGCATTTTTAAGCATCTCTAAATTAGTAAGTTTGACCCGAATTTATCAGGTTTGTACCAATAAAGAGGTTGAATTTGCTTTTTTCATGATAGGCGGTGGCGGCGTAACGTGAGTGCTGCCATCGAGTTTTTCGTATACATTGTGACTATTTCATCATCTTTTTGATTAAATCCTCCATTTCACAGTTGAATTCTATCAAAAACAGACGAAATGATGCCCGAAACAAAGCTAAATCAAGATATAAAACTGATACGAAAAGCAACAAACTTTGCGAAAACAGCCTAATTAAATAAGAGAGAAACACGGAAATTGATTTCAATAACTCAAACTTAGCACTTTAAAAAGTGGATGCACGCTAGTCTCTCTATGTCTCGTGGGAGTTGGAAAATGGACCTTGACAAATGAGTCTAAAAACACAAATAACACCTCATTCTTTGGTATAGTTGACTTGTCGAGAATCTACTACCGAACAGATGAGGTGTCTCTTATATGATAGAACAAAATCACCTAAACAATCAACTTCCAAAAAAATTAAAATAATTAATGTATCAAAGGCTACAAGTCTTGATGAACGTTTATCTGATAACAACTCCTTTTTTTTATTCAATTAAAGGATAGATACTACACTGCATAAAGGAGTTGTCTTTTAAAATGAGGATGCTAATGATAACATTAATTTTTTTCACTTGCAATTTCACTCTTTGGCTGTTCTTCAAGTACTAATGAAGAAACTAAAACACCATCTCAACTTACAAAAAAATTTCCTCATAACAGTCAGACTTTTGAAATTATTCCCTTTTATGAAGATGTATTGAATTATACAAAAACGGTCTCAAATAATTCCAAAGAAAACTCAAAAGCAGAGTATTACGAGAGGGTGACTGCACCTTTTTTAGAAAAAGCCTCAGAAAAAGAGTTAGCTATTCATAGTGACTATTCCAAATTTTTTTACCCCAGTTCTAAAGGAGATGAATTAGAGAAGAATACTATAGAACTCCTTAAGAGGCAAAAGGCTATTAATAGGCTTATTAAAACAGCACTTATTGATGCATCTGAGATGTTTACTGGAAGTGGTAAAACTGTATTTGTTATGACAATAAACCCCGGAAAAACATTTTATATTAATAATATGGAAGGGGTAGGAGGATTGACTTTGAGTGAGGATGCTATATTACTTCAAATAGATCCTTCCTATACAGATGATATGCTGAAATATACTACGGTACATGAATATTATCATTCTGTTTTCCTTGAAAGCTATAAGGAGAAAGCCTATACTTTATTGGATGCAGCAATTTTTGAAGGTAAAGCTGATTCCTTTGCAGAAATATTGTATCCAGATAATTCTGCTCCTTGGTTAGAGCCCTTAAAAGAGGAGTTAAGAAAACCAACATTTAATGAGTTTAAAAAGCAGATTGACTCTACAAATTCTGAGGTATATTTTGAATTTTTGAAGGTAATAGAGTTAAAGGAATTTCATTATGGGCAAATTATAAAATTGGCTTTGAAGTTACCCAAAGTTACTTAAAAAATCACCCTGAAAAAACCATTGAAGAATGGACAAATATAAATTCTACTAAAATCCTTGAGGGCAGTAATAATAACTATCTTAATAGCTCATAAAATTGTGAGCGCATAGGCTGGGATAAGCTTCTATTGGAAGGGTATAAATTGAAAAAATTTTCAAATAGTTGTCACTATGTTGTTAGAAGCGGGGGGACAGTGGGGAATTTCCATATTTTTTGAAATAGAACTTATAAAAATCGAATAAAGTACAACCAATTAATAGGTTGCTGGAATCCCCTTCACCTTCTCGAAATAGAACAGAGAAAGGCTCTGTTCTATTTCGAGAAGGCTAGCAAGCGAAGCGCGGTAGAAGCACTTTAAACTGACACTAAAAAACTAGGAAAATGGGACAACTATCTTGACAAACACCGTCTTGACGTTCGATAAAGAACAGAGAGTATAAGAATGAAATATAGAAAGGCATTATTTAACAGAGGAACTGTTCAATCTTAAATATGGAAAACTGTTTAATTTTACTTGAAGCTTGCACCTGAATATTCACTATCAATTTTTCATTATCTTATCAGCTCTGTGTATACTTAAAAATAGAAACACCATTGATATCACAACAAAAAATATCCAATAACTAATACTGTAGATGGCCAATATTATTGCAATAACTGCCAGTATTATAGACGAGATTATTCCAGACACTATTTTTACATCTTGCAAAACTTTGTAAGTCATTATTTTACTTCACCTCACCTCTACGAACACTGAGATGTGTTTAACTATTCGACTTATCGAACTTTAATTTACCAGTAGAAAGGAAGACATCCTTTTTTTGGGTAACATTAATTACTCGCATAATCCCTCTTGCAACACTAACACCAATTAGCAATAATAATTTAGGTGATATTTCTAAAATTGAGGGAGTGTTATTTCCAATCCAATATCCACCGAACGTACCTATAAATATTACCGAACCAATGAACAAGAAACGGTTAAAAACAGAACCAAGCACAACGTCACGAATTTTCTTATCTCTACTTATTATCCCTTCCACTAAAATTAAAAATCTTGCATCCATAGCATTGATAAATACATCAATTCCCTCTTTAAAAGAAAGATTCCTATTTTCCAAAATATATAAGAATTCCTCTTCATAGCGTTTTCTCCACTTTTTGAATACAGATGGATTAGCCACTTCATAATAGACCTAACCTTTCAAATCCCAACTTGGTAACAGTTTCAATTTCCTTTAATTTTTTTTGTAGATACTGTCTGCCTTTAGAAGTAATTTGATAAGGCTTTTTTCTATCTTTTGAGGGAATAGCCTCAATTAATTTTAATTTCTCCATTCGACTAATAGCACCAAATAAGGTCCCAGGTCCAATTTTAATATCGTATGAATTTCTAATATATTCCATGATTACATAACCATGTTTGTTCCCCTCAGCTAAACTAATTAAGATAAATAAAGTTGGTTCAGAAAATCGGTCAGTTGAACTCACGGACTTTTTGTCATCCCTTTCCAAGTATTACGTTAAACGTTATATAGTTTAACGTAATACTAAACCATAAAAAATATATCTCAATTAGTTTTGCATTTTCCACACTTAATCGGAATTCCCAAAAGGAGTTGATTGGGTTTCTCCTTTAATGTGCATTGGTATATCTACCTTTTTTGTAAAAGAAACTTTACTAGAAAACACAATCTTTATTTTAAACACAACAGAATCATTTATTATTATTCCAATTTATTTTCGAGAATATTTGATAACATTATGAAAGTTTCAAGAAAAAAGAGCGTCTAATATGTATACGAGGATTTTGGGGGAGAAGGAATGAACGAAGACTATGAAATAAAAGAGTGGTTTAGTGAATATTATAACGACATTTATAATTTCTTAATTTATTATACAGGAGCGAAGGATGTAGAGGATCTGGTTCAGGAGACCTTTGTGAAGGCAGTCAGAAACATACATAAATATAAGGGGAACTCGAATCCTAAAACGTGGCTAATAAGTATCGCTAGAAATATCGCGATAGATGAAAGCAGAAAAAGAAGGAAAGAAGAGAAAAAAAGGTTTCACCTTAAACAATTGAATGGCGAAAGGATGACTTCAAATTCTCCTGAAGAAATCGTCCAATTAGATGAGATGAAAGCTGAATTATATTTAGCGATGAGAAGGCTAAGGCAGACGTATTATGATGTACTAATGTTAAGGGGAATCAATGAATTATCCGTCCAAGAGACCGCACAAGCCCTTAATTGGAGTAAGAATAAAGTAAATCTTACCTATCACAGAGCATTAAAAGCACTTGAGAAAAAACTAGGAGGGATACCAGATGGAAAATTCTAGAGTTCATGATGAACTGAGAGCCTTTCCCAAAAACCATAAACTTAGTGAAGAAAGCGTCGAGAAAATCTCTATAACTATAGAGAGAGAATTGAATATTAACCAAGAAAAATTCAGTTGGAAATCCTATTCAAGCAAGAAGTTGTTGTGGTCAGTGTTAATTAGTATTTCCTTAGCGACAGTCTTTTTTTCTGGCTTAATCGGCAGAGAAGCCCATATGCAAGAGCATGCCGTACGACAGTTTGATATAGAACAAATTTATGAAAGAGAAAATATGCGTCTTCAAGTAGAAAGGAGCAATAGAGAAATCTATGGAAGTTTCGGAAATTGGGAATATTCCTGGGACACAGATCCCAGAGAACCTGAAAATCTGTTTCATGAGGAAGGCTCTGTTGTACATCTAAAAGTTCTATCGATTGATGAGGCAGTGATCTTGCCGAAGTCTGAGAGGTTCTATACGGATATGCCTTTTACTCCTTTAGAAGTGGAAATTGTAGAAACAATTTCTGGAAATCCTTTATCAGGAGTAAAGACGATTTACATGGATGGGGGAGACATTAGAATATCAAAATTAGTGGAATCTTGGAATGAAAATAGAGTTTCTAATATGGGACTAAATAAATTATCTAAGGAAGAACAAGAGACTAAGTTCATGTCCTTTACATCCGAATACGATTATGATATGGATTTAGGAAAAGAATATGCAGTCATCTTAACAAGGCAGGAGACAGAGGAAGATATATACACGGTAACGGCGAATGGATATGGGATTTTTGAAATGGAGGCTACAGAACAAGGAGAGGAAATATATAGAAATACTATAACTAATAAAACTTCTACATTGAAATTTTCTAAGAATGAATAAATCAAAAAATGATAAATTGAATGTCTCCAGTCATCAGAAAAGGGGTGCTTATTCAGAACAACCATCTCGAACGCCAGACAACCGCAACCGTGCGCAATGTTCTAATATCGCGTTTTTCACCAATAAGTTGCTGTATAATGTTGAGAGATGAAATAATGAGTAATAAACCGTGTTGATTGCTTCTAACATGAATACAAAAGAATTCATATTATTGAGGGGGAATAGTGTCTATGGATGTAAAAGTACATCATGATTTTTCTATTGTAAATCTTGATGAAATGAATGAGATATATTCTTTAGTTGGGTGGACGAAACACACAAAGGAGAATATTAAACTAGTATTTGATGCAAGTAATGTCTTTGTCTTCGCTATGGAAAATGGGCGGCTTGTTGGCTTCGGTAGAGCAATAACGGATGGAGTATTTAATGCAGTGATTTATGATGTCTTGGTCCATCCAGAGTTTCAAAAGCAGGGGATTGCAAGAAGAATGATGGAAGATATCCTTTCCCAATTAAGTGAAGTTTCTTGTGTCCATTTGATATCTACAACGGGAAAGGAAGACTTTTATCATAAAATAGGATTTAAAAGAATGAAAACGGGAATGGCTAGATATATAAATCCAAATTTAGTAAGTGAGTATTTAGAATAACGATCTTGTTAGATAATCGTGAATTCGAATCGATTGTTATTAGGCAAGGATGTTCAATAATAAATAGATTAATATACCTCAGCGTATACCACGTTTTATACATTAAGCGTATATGCTGGGGTTAGTAGTATGGAAATTAGATAGGGTCATTTCTTACCAAGCAGCTTAAAATTTTCTCCATAAACAAGGTGCCTGATACACATGAAGATAAGGGTTAAACCTGCGAGTAGTTTCACATCCTTTAGTGCGTAACCCTCTGTTTGAGGAGAAAGTGGCTTTCATTCCTACGATTTGATTGATTTTAATTGTTCTTTTCTTACACCCTTGATGAGTAACCATAGACAAAGAGAAAACTCTCCAATCACAGAGGGAATCGATTCAATCATGGATACAAGGTCTAAATGTTGAGGTGCGACAAAAGTAGTGGCGAACGTACAGAGAATCGCGACAGAGGCAACCATTAAAAATACTCCAATGACTTTAGGGAGGAAGGTTGATTGATACACGACATACCCAAGAGGAAACAGCCACGAGCCGTATGAAAGGGCAGTAAGCTGATAGCCATAGCCATGTAAATTCATAAAGAAAAGGGATAAGCTATGGAGTTGATCCGTAGTAAAAGCCTGTAAATAATCAACGTCCGTTAACACTAATAATGCAGAAAACTGATTTAGCATATTAAGCGCCATCATTGGCACACCGATTAGATTGAGTGTTAACAATAAGAGTGCCATATGTTTATTGGTGGATTTAAATAAGTGGTAAAAGACGATTCCAAGTGCAAAATAACTCATTATCATGACAAAGTCACTCAACAAACTAAAACGAAATAAGCTCTCAGACGCCAGAATATTCGTTGCAGTAGCGGGGGCATTGCCTGGTTCCTTCACTGCGCCCCTAACGACTATTTCCGCGAAAATGCCACTAATAATAATCAATAAGTAGAGAACACCTGCAAAACGACCTGGATTTTTTAATGAATTCATTTTTTCTCCTCCTCATGTTTCGCTCTATTTCTATTGTAAGAGGAGAGGTGGGGGAGTCATAGACACTTTGGTGTTGTTTTTCGGGCTAAAGCTAATGTATGAGCCCTAATTTTTGGCCGATCGAGACGGCTTCGGTACGCCGTTTTACTTGAAGTTTCTCAAAAATACGTCGGTTATGGCCCTTCACTGTGTCTAAGGCGATGTATAGTCTTGAACTAATTTCCTGATTGGATAGCCCTTGGCTGATGAGGTGTAATACTTCTAACTCTCGTTGACTTAGTGGCTCAACGAGAGGGGGGTGTTCAACTGTCTCCGCATGAAAAGAAGTAAGCAACGAAGAGACATAATCAGGCAGAATGTTTTTAAAAGAGAACTCAGTTAATAATCTCGCCATTGGATTTCCTTCGTCAATAATAAGGCGAATAAACCCCTCAGGTTTAGCTAACTCTAGTGCCTCTGCTAGAGCTTTTATGGCCTGAGTTTTTTTCTCCATGCCATATAAAATAACAGCTAGTAGTATCTTCCCTTTTAGAGTGTCATCCTTTCGATCGTGATCCTGTGCAAGGAAGGTATGGACTAGGGATAATGCATTTTCATGTTTACCTTTTGCTAAGTAAACACGCGCTTGAAGGAGTGGGAAGGATCGGGCCAATTCAGATGCTTTTTGAATCTTCCTTTGTGAGAGCCGTAACCACACTTCGGTTTCCGTGAGCTCTTTCAAGGGAGAATCTATCGATTGCTTAACATCATCGATAATGACTTCTGCCTCAGAGGTATCTCCTTTAGCGAGATGTAATTGAGCGGCAAACACTCGACAACTGTTCACATGAGTGTTAGGTTGGATTTGTTGAGCAAGCTCGATGCTTTTCTTCACATGCTCGGTCGACTGATCAAGTTCATTCCACTGGTAATAAATTCGCGCCAAGCCAAGGTGTGCAGCATGAACCAATGAGGACAAAGGGTCATTGATGGCTTTGATAACGCTTTGGTACGTTTGGACGGCAAGGCTCAGTTGGTTGTCTTTTTCTTGTAGCTGACCTAATCCGGTGGTGGCCAAGATGAAAATGACTTTATTCTGTGATGATTGGCTCATAGAGATGGCTTCAGTATAGGCTTGTTTCGCGGAGGAGCGGTCTTCTTGAAGTTGATAAGCGATTCCGAGTTTCCAAGTGGTCGCTGTTTTAACCGCAATGCTTTTTGGACTTAGGTGGTCGAGTGCCTGTTGAGATTGATAAATTATCTCGTCTACTTGGTTATTCATGGTACCTACTAGTGCGCGAATCGCTGCAATATGTCCGACAAGGTTTCGATTTTTATTATTTTTTTCAGCTGTTTCAAGTGCAGATTCGGCTGCTTGTAGCTTAGGTTCTACCTCGCTTAAGCGACCAGACATCGACAGCACCGAAGCATACATAACCGATAAGGTAGGGTTTTTCACAAGGACTGACTTCGGTAACGACTTTAAACAGTTGAGAACCGGATTAATGGCACCCTGAAAATGAAGGGGCATGCCATCTCCCTCTACTAAGCGCTCCGTTCGCTTGTAATCCCCAGCGGCTGCCGCATGCTGTAAGGCTTCAATGGCAAAATGATGAATTTCATACCAATGACTAGCCCGACTATGTAACTCTGCTACGTCTTCTGTTTGAGTGAGTCGCTTTTGAAGTAATTCCGCGAATAGGTGGTGATAGCGATACCAGCGTCGCTCATGGTCCAATGGAATGATGAAAAGATTAGATTGTTCCAGAGCCTGTAAAGTGGTTTGCCCGACATATGGTGAATCCACCATCACTGCATCACAAAGAGACCCACACAAGCGGTTCAAAATAGATGTTTTAACTAAAAATTGTTGAATAGATTCTGGTTGTTGGTTAAGGACTTCTTCCAGTAAGTAGTCCATCACATAGTGGTGACTGCCGGAGAAGGATTGGATAAACGAGGAGGGATTCGGTTGTCTCTGCAATGAAACTCCTGCTAACTGAAGTCCGGCAATCCACCCTTCCGTTCGGTTAACTAAAGCAGAAATATCTTCTTTTGCTAACGTAAGATTCATGAATTTTTGAAAAAACAGGGTTGCTTCCTCTAGGTGAAATCGCAGGTCATCCCCTCGTATCTCGGTAAGCTGATCGCAAGCACGTAGCCTAGCGAGCGGCAATGATGGATCCTCGCGGGTTGTCATTACTAGAAGCATCTGAGATGGTAAGTGTTCGACTAAGAAGGTAAGAACGTCGCTCATCGGTTGAGTATTAATCGTGTGGCAATCGTCCAAAACGAGGGTAAATGGGTAAGGAAGGGAATTCATGTCATTGAGTAGACTTGTAAGCAACATGTCCATTTTTGGTATCTGAGGAGATTGGAGCAAACTGACCGCCCTCACTCCCACATTTTTTTCGAGCGTCTGCATCGCCGCAATGAAATACGTCAAGAAAACCCTTGGGTCGCTTTCTTCCTTTTCAAGAGACAACCAGGCTACTGGTCGGTTGCAAGCTTGAATCCATTGGCTCACAATCGTCGTTTTCCCAAACCCAGCTGGAGCTGACACAAGTGTTAACTTGCGGTTCATGCCTTCATTTAACTCTTGAAGAAGTCGTCGGCGAACGACCGCTTTTTCTCTTGGCGCCGGGATGAATAGTTTAGTAGATAGGATGGTGTTTTCCATCAAGATTCCCCCCTTTGGAAAGCATAAAGAACACTAAGCTTCCTTCTTCTAAGTATATGTATTCTACAAAATGGCAGACTCTCCTTCTCACGAAATATCACCTACCAACTTGGGGGAATGAGTAGAGGAGTGGCCGACTGTTTTTGATTGCTATATTTGTGTTATTATCAGAATATACTAAATTATTATTCTTAATATGTGAAATAATAGTAAAAAAACACTGTGTTAATTTTTTCTTTCATATGTATGTATTTTTAGTTTGATGAGGTGCCAGAACCTAAAAGTAGCTTCTAATTTATATTACCTAATAAACTAGGAGACAAGGAGTGATAATCACAATGAGGCAGATTATTGCAATGGGTGGAGGCGGCTTTTCGATGGAGCCAGACAATCCACTATTAGACCAGTACATATTAAGTCAAGTCAATAAACCCAAGCCAAAGATTTGTTTTATTCCGACCGCCAGTGGAGATGCCGATAGTTACACCGCAAGATTCTATGAATTCTTTCAACAACAAAATTGTGAACCTACCCATCTCTCATTATTTAAACCACCGACAAGAGATATAGAAGCATTTGTGCTCGGGCAAGATATCATTTATGTTGGTGGTGGAAACACCAAAAATTTATTGGTGCTTTGGAAGGAATGGGGGTTGGATAAGATTTTGAAAAAGGCCTGGGACATAGGAATCATTCTAGCTGGAATCAGCGCAGGTTCTATTTGTTGGTTTGAACAGGGCGTAACAGACTCATATGGAGATGATCTCGAACCACTTCAATGTTTAGGTTTTCTAATGGGGAGTAATTGTCCTCATTTTGACGGGGAATCTCAAAGAAGACCTGTCTACCATAGCTTAATTAAATCTAATAAAATATCGGGTGGATTCGCAGCAGATGACGGTGTAGCGCTCCATTTTTTTGATCAAGAGTTAACAAAATCCGTGAGCTCTAGACCGAGTGCCAAAGCCTATCAGCTGACAAGAATTGAAGGGTCAGTAGCGGAGGAAGTGTTACAAACGGAGTATTTAGGAGATTTAGAGAGCGGTACAAATAATTAGGAAAAACAGTGAAATGTTAGAGAGATAGTATCGTCGAGCTTAGTGATCGGATTTTCTATTCTTTAATAAATAGTTTAAAAACAAGGGACCACTCTCCCTTGTTTTTTTATTCGATTTTTAATAAGGATTTTTTTCATTCTTTGTTGTTCAAGTAAAATAAGACGGATGGAAACAATCCAAATTTGTCTTTTTTCGGGCATCATTTCGTCAATTTTTGATAGAAATCAACAGTGTGGCGATTTAATCAAAAATCTGATGAAATAGCCAAACTGTATACGAAAAGAGCCTTACGTAAACAGCTTTAATAAAAAATGGTACTTTTTGCAGAGAGTGCAACGGTTAAGAATGAGTAGAGCAGCCTCTTCTTTTGAATGAAAAGACTGCAAAAGCAGATAATGTCTCCAATGGCGAAAAAGTAAAAGAGCTATATCTCCACTAGAAAAGCTTTTTAGAAGGACCATATACCTCGTAATCACAACGATAGCCATGAGGAAAGTCTCCTTTTCACAAATTACCAAAATAGTTAGAATACAAGATGACTATTTCCATAGATATCAAAAGGGGATGTGAACCACCTTGGAAAGGGAGGAATGGCGATGAAAAAAGGAATTACATTAATATTAACCATGCTATTTTTGCTGCCGTTATTAGGACTATCAGAAGTTAGAGCACTAGAAAAGGAATTGAATGTGATTGATTTAAAGATGAGTGAGGGAAAAAGTCAAAATGAGGATAGTATAACGACGATTAAAATGATGAGTTTTAATGTCCTAGCAGACCGCTCAACTTGGAGAGATCGACGGGGCGGGATTGCTGATAAAATACTAGAGATTAACCCTGATATTGTAGGACTGCAAGAAGCGATGTCAACGCAGAGAAGAGATTTAACGAACTTACTACAAAGCACCTATGACTTAGTCGAATTCGATATTCCAGTTACGTATGGAAATCCAATTTTACTTCGAAAAGATCAGTTTACGATCCTGGATTCAGGTTTTGTTGAAGCTACCGAATGCGGAAATACTCGCTATATCAATTGGCTATTGTTGAGAGAGAATGATTCAAATAAAGAATTTTATTTCTATAATAATCACTTCTGTGTGAGTCCTTCACAAAGCCAAGAAGAGCAGGCGATTGAATTGGTTCAACTAATGAATCAGCATCAAATCACTTCAGAAGGTGAAAGGTCAGCTATTGCAGTTGGTGATTTTAACTCAAGTCGATACAGAACAATTATGCGATTTTTATTAGATCAAACTCCGATTGGCGATGAATCAAATCCTGTTGAATTAGTTGACTCGTGGGAAGTAATCAATCCTACGATTTCCAAACCACCAACTCATCAACGTGGCGGATCCATCGATTGGATACTCACCTTAACAGATGAAGTAATCAGCGAGGCAACGGTGGATGATTCAGACGGATTTTCTGACCATTTCCCAGTGACAGCTACGTTTGATTTTTAATTGAGGCAGGGGTCGGCCGGGGGGGCGGTTCCTCTGGCTTTTTTTATGATGAGAAGATAGACAATAGGTAACTTATCCCTCCCAACTCAATGAAAAAGCTCCCGCACAAGCTTATTTTGTGGTGGCTCTATCAATAGGGGTCCTAATGGGCTAGTAGTTCAGTGAAAACATACGCTATTAGAATAATCGACCAAATTACCATTAAAAAGAAATGGAGCTTCCGTCTTCAAAACAAAACCATTCGCTTTGCCAAGACGAGAGCGGAAATAAACAGAGTGGGCGCATCCCGTTTGTTCACCCTCGATAAACTCACCTTTAACAGTATTTTCACTAAATAAAAAGCAATAATATACCGGAAGAACTGTCTCTATGGCTCACTTGATAAAATTATATATTCTTCAGCAAGACTAAGTATTATAATCTATTTGTACGTTGTAGATAAAGGTGATGCTGTCTATCTGATGAACCAAACAGATTTGACTTGGATAAATTTATCAACTCATTTAAAAAACTTGAAGAAGCTGGTTATGTAAATGTGCGTAAAGAGTTTGTAAATAAAAAACCGAGAACTATTTTAAGTTTGACAACAGAAGGTAGGCAAGCTTTCCTACAATATAAACAGAACATCAATGATGTACTTCATGAGGTAAAATGAAGAAAGTGAACCTAGACTAGCTGAGAGGATTTTTCGACTCTCGACGGATACATAAAAACCGTCCCAATCTCTACCATTTGATAATAAGTTATTAAGCATGATATAAATGTAAAAGTATTAGAACATTTGGCTTTATATTATTTGACCGATAGTTTGAAGTTGTATCCATAGTGAGAGGATTTGAGTTTGAAATGATAGATAATTTTTGGCGTGATTTACCACGTCCATTTTTTGTACTAGCACCAATGGAAGATGTGACAGATGTTGTTTTTCGTCACGTAGTAAGTGAAGCCGGCCGACCGGATGTATTTTTCACGGAGTTTACAAACTCAGATAGCTACTGTCATCCAGAGGGCATGAAAAGTGTACGTGGCCGCTTGACTTTTACAGAAGATGAACAGCCTATGGTGGCACATATTTGGGGGGATAATCCCGAATATTTTCGCCAAATGAGTATCGGCATGGCAGAGCTAGGCTTTAAAGGTATCGATATTAATATGGGCTGCCCTGTACCGAATGTGGTATCGAGAGGGAAAGGTAGTGGCCTTATTCTACGCCCAGACGTTGCTGCAGAACTTATTCAAGCAGCAAAAGCCGGCGGACTGCCTGTCAGCGTGAAAACACGACTTGGCTATCAGGATGTAAATGAGTGGGAAGGGTGGCTAACGCATATATTAAAACAGGATGTTGCGAACCTTACTATTCATTTACGTACAAGAAAGGAAATGAGCCAAGGAGATGCGCATTGGGAGCTCATTCCGGAAATCAAAAAATTACGTGACCGTATCGCACCCTATACGCTACTAACAATCAATGGAGACATTCCTGACCGTCAAACAGGGCTGCAACTTGCAGAACAATATGGTATTGATGGTGTTATGATCGGGAGAGGAATTTTTAAAAATCCTTTTGCTTTTGAAAAAGAGCCAAAAGAGCATAGCAGTAAAGAATACCTTGATCTTTTAAGACTGCAGCTTGATCTTCAAGATCAATATGCGGAAGAACTACCCCGTTCAATCACAGGGCTTCATCGCTTTTTCAAAATTTATGTCAAAGGATTCCGTGGAGCTGGAGAATTAAGAAATCAATTGATGAATACAAAATCAACAGATGAAGTGCGTACATTGCTTGATAACTTTGGAAAAGAAGATTGATTGGACTGGGACAATGAAATGATGTAACTATTAAAAAGTGAGAGGGAAAATGAATCGCATCAGCTCATATGTACTTATTTTATTCGGTTTCAAGTTTCTTTGCAGCTGACAACTTTTGTTTTGAAAAGGCTGTTTTCGCAAAGATTGTTGCTTTTCGTAATAGCTCCACTGCGGGTCATCTTTTCGTATCAATTAGTAGACTCGATTAGAAAAATGAACGAATTTCATTCAAAATTTTTTCTTTAAGCAACAATCAATATGGAAAGAGCCTTTGATAAAGAATGTTTTCTGGGAAATAGTGTCTATGAATGTAATATGACGTCAGCAACCTAGGAATTGCCACATACATTTTGGACACCTACAGGCACTGGCAAAGATCATTCTTATATATGTAGTTCTATTGATGAATTCTCAATAGACTGTCAAACAGGAGTTCAGAAATGGACTTCTTTTTTTGTGTTTCTAAGAGGATCTTTTTATACGAAAATGGGTTTTGATGCTGATTTTGACACAAAAAAGCACCCTCCCTAAAATGGAATGACCATTTTTAAAGATTGGCTATGGCACCATTACTTGATTTAAGCTGGTTTTGATTTTTGGATATCTACCTC
>NZ_JAYKTS010000016.1:29005-105403 GCF_037024155.1 Bacillus sp. 2205SS5-2 | reverse complement strand
CCCTAGCCACTGCAGCTGGATCACGAAAAGCGGAAGTGGCTGCCCAGGGACGGCAGGCATCTGGCAGTACACGTAGTGAATCCCGATTCACGCAGTGGGCTGACAAATGCCCGAGTCCCTAGCCACTGCAGCTGGATCACGAAATGTGGAAGTGGCTGCCCAGGGACGGCAGGCATCTGGCAGTACACGTAGTGAATCCCGATTCACGCAGTGGGCTGACAAATGCCCGAGTCCCTAGCCACTGCAGCTGGATCACGAAAAGCGGAAGTGGCTCGCCCAGGGACGGCAGGCATCTGGCAGTACACGCAGTGAAGCCTGCTTCACGCAGTGGGCTGACAAATGCCCGAGTCCCTAGCCACTGCAGCTGGATCACGAAAAGCGGAAGTGGCTCGCCCTGAGGCGGCAGGCAAATGAAGAATGTAGTCAAAAATTAGATAAAATAGCCCTCACAAAAAGGAAACTCCCAAGAGTTTCCTTTTTTCCTTTAAGCGTATAGCGAGAATTTCGCTGCGAGAGCATCCACTCTTTGCTTCGCTTCATTTAGTTTTGCTTCATCTTCATGATGTTTCAGCGTTAGCGCCATAATTCCTGCAATTTCATCCATCTCAGCTAAGCCGAAGCCACGTGTCGTGACAGCGGCTGTTCCGATACGAATGCCACTGGTGACGAACGGACTTTCTGGATCGAATGGAATCGTGTTTTTATTCACGGTAATTCCGATTTCATCTAACACTTTTTCCGCTACCTTACCGGTTAACCCGAGTGAACGTAAGTCTAATAAAAGCAAATGATTATCTGTCCCACCAGAAACAAGATCTAACCCTTCTTTTTGTAAGGCTTCTCCCAAGTGTTTGGCGTTGTCAATAATCGAGCGAGTATAGTCTTTGAAGGATTCTTGCTGAGCTTCTCCGAATGCAACGGCTTTTGCGGCAATGACATGCATCAATGGACCACCTTGAATACCCGGGAAAATAGACTTATCAATTTTTTTCGCCCATTCTTCTTTACAAAGAATCATTCCTCCGCGAGGTCCTCTTAACGTTTTATGTGTTGTCGTGGTAATAAAATCAGCATAAGGAACTGGATTCGGATGGTCTCCCGTTGCCACAAGTCCAGCAATATGAGCCATATCTACCATTAAATAAGCGCCCACTTCATCAGCGATTTCACGAAACTTGGCAAAATCAATCGTACGAGGATAAGCACTTGCACCTGCGACGATCAGCTTTGGTTTATGCTCAACGGCTTTTTGACGAACATCTTCATAGTTAATATGGTGTGTTTCTTTGTCGACACCATATTCAACGAAATTATATTGAACACCACTGAAATTAACCGGACTTCCATGTGTTAGATGACCACCATGAGAGAGGTTCATCCCAAGCACAGTATCGCCAGTCTCTAAAATAGTGAAGTAAACGGCCATATTAGCTTGTGCACCTGAGTGAGGTTGAACGTTAGCATGCTCTGCGCCGAAAATTTCTTTTGCGCGATCACGAGCAATATTTTCCGCCACATCAACATGCTCACACCCACCATAATAACGACGTCCTGGATAGCCTTCCGCATATTTATTCGTCAGAACGGATCCTTGCGCTTCCATTACTGCTTCGCTTACGAAGTTTTCAGAAGCGATCAATTCAATTTTAGATTGTTGACGATTAAGTTCATCTTGAATCACAGCAAACACTTGTGGATCTTGATTGGCTAATTGTTTCATCTTACATATCCCCCTTCAAATATCATCAAACACACAGCCTTTAAATTCGTAATATTGCATTTTATGTAACCTACTATATTCTATCATGTGCGCCCACCGTTAAAAAGTCGTTACGCCTATTTTTTCTTCTAGGCTCTTCGTCTGCATTATGGCGGTTTAATTTACTATTTGTAAAAACCTTCATTTTGCCAGTGATTTCGTTCGAAAAAAGACGAAGATTCTTACAAAATCAACTTCTCCTAAGGTTTTTTTCGCATACTTTGTTGCTGTAGCATACAAAAAATAGGGAATCACTCTTATCTTTCATCATATCGGGTCAAAAATGATGCGAAAAGATGCCCGAAGTCATTCTTCATCACGATAGGAGGGCAAATTCGAAAAGCCACAATCTTTGCGAACACAGCCTCTCCTAAAGAGCACTGAACGGCGGTGAATAAACAATCTGACCTGCAACTTCACTTAATGAGCCTCTTTGAAGCTCGATTGCCATGAAATATTCAGGACCGACTGGAAAAGGAGGCGTAATCGAAAATTCCACTGAAGGCGTAAACCCAAACTTAGGATAAAACTCTGGATGCCCTAAGACAAACACATGTTGACAACCTAATTTTTTCGCAGTTTGTAGCCCTGCTCGGACAAGCTGCTGACCGATTCCTTGTCGTTGTTTTTCCGGCGATACACTCATTGGTGCTAGCGCTAAAGTCGAAACTTTGCTCGCATTCGTTTGAATGAAAATTTTAGAAAATAAAATATGGCCAATAACCTCTCCATCTTCTTCGGTTACTAATGACAGCTCAGGAATAAAGTAATCAGATTCACGAATGAGCGAGATGAGCTTCGCTTCACCTTCGCCCTTGAAAGCTGCGTTTGTGATGGTCGTTATTTGGTCGATGTCTTGTGGTTGTTCTGTGCGGATGTTCATCTTTATCACTCCTATTTATACCAAGAATATACATCGGAGTGTTACACTTCAATCTAATGAATACCACTAGACTTATGGGGGTTAAAATAATGTTAAAAACTATGATAGACATAGAAAATCTATTTGAGCGTGATGAAGAAATGCTGAAGATATTACGAGCAGCTCAATCTCTAGATTTACCTGATTGGTGGATATGTGCTGGTTTCGTCCGAAGCAAAGTTTGGGATAGCCTTCACGGATTTCAAAATAAAACTCCACTCCCAGATGTAGATGTCATTTATTTTGACACAGAAATAGTTAGTGAGCATAGAGAAAAAGTCTTAGAAGAACAGCTTCGATTAAATCTTCCTGGCATCCCTTGGTCGGTGAAAAATCAGGCTCGAATGCATGTGAAGAATCATTCATCACCTTACACAAGCGCTAATGACGCTATGTCAAAATTCCCAGAAACCGCTACCGCACTTGGTGTGAAGTTAGATGAACATGATCGCGTGAAGTTAGCGGCTCCTTTAGGGGTGGACGATTTGTTCTCGATGACGATTGCACCCACGCCTTATTTTCAAAAAACAGACGCACGAATGGCCATTTATCAACTACGAGTGTTGAAGAAGAATTGGTCGAAAACCTGGCCAAAAGTGATAGTTTCTACACAAAATTAGTAGGAGCTATTTGACCCAAATTCTTCTGCAGTCTGTGAGCTGGTGATCCTCAAAAGTTAACTGGTAAATATCTGGCATCGCCAGCTTCTTCCAAAAATTATAATCGTATTGCTGATCATAATGATTCATGATTAACACCATCAAATTGCCATGTGTCCCGACGACAATGGATTGTCCTCTATATTTTTGTAGAAGCATTTCTGTTGCAGCGATACCTCTTTTTTGAGCTTGTGCATTGGATTCGCCACCTGGCCAAGCAAATTGCTCGTCACGCCAAACAGCTTCAATGGAGGATTCAAAATTGTCGACGGATTGCAGAGCCAGCCTTCTTTCCTTTAAATTCTCGTAAACTTCTATTTCAATTCCTAGCGAACCGGCTAGCACTTCAACGGTTTGCTTCGCTCGCCGATATGGACTAGAGGTAATTTGATCGATTTTTTCATTTTGTAAAAGATCCGCTACCTTAATAGCATCCTCGAAACCTTGCCGTGACAATGGGCGTTCATACTCATCTGACGTATAAACCGAATGAGCATGTCGAACTAAATATAGAGTTGTTTTCATGCATTTCACCCTTTCAAAAAAAGAGATGCTCTGAGCACCTCTTTCTCAAGTACATTTTTCATTTTCAACAGTTTTTTCATAAACCGCACGAATACCACCAACCAACTTTGGTCGCGTGCGAGCTAAGGTGACATGAGCACTACCGATTTGATTTTTTGTAACACGAATAGGCACCGCCACATGCTTTAAATGCATGCCGATAAACGTATCACCAATATCAATGCCGCCGTGAGCCACAATATGTTCGACGACCACCGCATCTTGTGCGCGCTCATACGCAAGTGTCGCCATTGCTCCACCAGCTGTTCTAGCCGGAACAACCGTGACTTCCGCCAAATCCAATTTTTCCGCAAGGGCTCGGTCGACCACAAGCGCTCGGTTTAAATGTTCACAGCACTGAAACGCCAGCTGAAGATCGTTTTTTCTGGCAAAATTGTTGAGTTCATCGTACAGCATTACTGCCACTTCCGTTGCACCGGCTGTACCAATTTTTGCTCCGCTCACTTCAGAAGTTGAACAGCCAACTACGAAGATTTGTCCCGGTTTCAAGTTGGCTTGCTCTTGGTATTCCTGCAAGATTGAATGAAGCTCATCTCTCCAGTTTTGAATCAAGTTGTCCATGAATTCACCTACTACTTATTTTCGTATTGGGTTATCTTATTCAGTCGATTTTCATGACGGCCACCTTCAAATTCAGTCGATAACCAAACACGTGCAATTTCTCGAGCTAAACCAGGGCCAATGACGCGTTCTCCCATCGCTAGCATATTCGTATCATTATGCTCTCTTGTTGCCTTCGCTGAAAAAAGATCATGAACAAGCGCACAACGAATGCCTTTTACTTTATTCGCCGAGATGCTCATCCCGATTCCGGTTCCACAAATCAAAATTCCTTTATCAAACTCACCACTTGCCACTTTTTCGGCAACAGGTAAAGCGTAATCAGGATAATCAACCGAACCCTCGCACTCACAACCAAAGTCTTCATGCTCTATCTTCATTTCTTCTAATAAATTGCGAATTTCATTGCGTAATTGTATACCACCGTGATCAGATGCTAATGCCACTTTCATGGGAAAGCCCCCTTTTATTAGTTATGCTCTTTATTTTGTCATAATCATCTGGAATTATAAAGAAAATAGACCGTAATTCGAAAAACTTTCATATATTTCTTCTATTCTTCTCGCTAAACATGAGGTAGGATAGAGTGGTTACGCAACGAAGAGAGGATGTTGATGATGACCCAATATAAAATGATCGTACTCGATTTAGATGATACATTGCTTCAAAGTGACCAAACCATTTCTCTACGTACAATAAACGCCTTGATGACCGCACAAGCTCAAGGGGTTAAAGTCGTATTAGCATCTGGACGCCCGACATTTGGCATGCGCGGGATCGCTCGCGAACTCCAGCTTGAGAAGTTTGGTAGCTATATTTTATCCTTTAATGGTTCAAAAATTATTGATTGCCAAACAAATGAAGAACTCTATAGCATGACGCTCTCTCCAGAAACTGCTCATGAATTGCATGATTTAAGCGTCCGTGAAGACGTTTCAATTTTGACCTATGTCGGCGATACCATTATCACGAACACCGCAAATGCCTTCGCAACCATTGAAAGTGAATTAACGGGGCTTCCCGTTGAGGTCGTGTCTGACTTTAAAGAAGCAGTGCGTGAACCTGTCGTCAAAGCACTCATGCTTAAAGAACCTGCTAGATTAGTAGAAGTTGAGCAAAAGCTTCAAGCCGAGCTCGCTGATTCTCTCAGCGTGATGCGTTCGAAGCCATTTTTCTTAGAATTTACTGCACTTGGTGTGACCAAGGGAGCGAGCCTAGACTTTCTCATTAAAAAACTGGGCATTACGCAAGAAGAGGTCATCGCCATTGGTGACAGCTACAATGATTTAACCATGATTGAATTCGCTGGTCTTGGTGTCGCGATGGGCAATGCTCCTGAGGATATTAAAGAAAAAGCAAATTATGTGACCGACACAAATGATAAAGATGGCGTCGCGAAGATTGTTGAGGAATTTGTGCTAACGACTGTTTCAGTTTAAGAATGGAACCCTTGCAAAAGCAGGGGTTTTTTGATTTTCTTATGACTTTTATGCGCGATATTTTTTGCGCACGACTTTTCTCCTTTTGTGCACGACTTCCTTACTTTTGCGCACGACTTATCTTCTTTTGTGCACGACTTCCTTACTTTTGCGCACGACTTTTTCCTTTTATGCACAACTTTCTTTTTGCGCACCACTTTCTAACTTTTGCGCACGACTTCTCAACTTTTCCCGCACCAATCCCTACCGACTACTCTCCCCCACACTCCTACTCAACACAAAAAACGCGGCAAATCAACGTTCAATTCGCCGCGCTTTTTCTATTCTATCTTCCTAGCAATCAATCCATACGAAAGCTGGAAATGGTTTTCTTAAGTTTTCCTGCTTGTTCCTGCAGTCCGGTGACGAGTTCTTCGACGTTTTGCATGACTGCAGCTTGTTCTTTTGTCGCTGCTGACACTTCGAAAGAGCCGGCAGATGTTTCTTCTGCAATGGCTGATACGTCTTGAGATTGTTTTGACGTATCTTTGATGCTTTCCATTTGTTTGCTTACGAGAGTAGTAATTTGCTCCACTGAGTTTGCGACTTCGTGGATCGTTGACGTCATATGATCGAACACTTCATGAGTTTTATTGCCTTTTTTAGCTTCTTGATTGGCAGAGCTCACTTGCTCGGTGATTTGCTGAACAACTGCAGACACTTCTTTTTGGATGTTTTGAATCAATTCGGAAATACCTTGAACAGCGGTACCACTTTCATCCGCTAACTTCCGAACTTCTTCGGCAACGACAGCAAAGCCCTTCCCGTGTTCCCCAGCACGAGCCGCTTCAATCGAGGCATTTAATGCTAATAAATTCGTTTGCGAAGCAATGTCGCCAACAAGGCCAATAATCCGCTCCACTTTTTTGGCATTCTCTTCTAGTCGATGAACCGCTTCCAAAGAAGATGCGTTTCCTTGTGCCAATCGCTCCATGCCGTGTATTAATGAATGAATCACTTCTTTGCTTTCTCCAAGCTCTTTTACCATGTCAATCGAAGATAAATGTGAAGCTTCGGCACGGTTTTGCACCTCTTCAGCAATCCGGGTGATGTCTTCAAGCGCTTCCGCTGTTCCTTGAACCGAAACGGCAGAACTCTCTGCTCCAGCTGAAATTTCTGCAATCGTTTTGGAAATTGAATCGGCACGTTGTGAAGCATGAGTAGACGCCTCGGAAATCCGTACAACACTATCATTTGTTTGGCTGAAATTTTCTTCGATATTTTGAACCATTTTGCGAATGCTGCCTAACAGTCGGTTGAACCCGATTCCAAGTGCGCGGATTTCATCATCTGATTTAGATAACTCCACATCTTGTGTAATATCTCCGCGAGCTGCTTGAAGTGCTGCTTTTTCTAAATTTTGCAACGGACGCACGATTAGGCCGGCTGCGAGAAAAGCTAATATCCCTGACCAGAATATCCCTAAACCCAGTGTAATCGTAGCAAATAAACCTTCGCTCATGGAACTCATAAAATTTGGCTGAATGTAATACATAAAAAATGCGGTAACAGAATAAGTTATAATCGCTAACACTGTCGTAAAAAGAACAAGTTTCTTTCTTAATCCAAACTTATACATTTTTTTCTCCCGGTTCCCCACAATTGTTTCTCCTTCCAAGACCTATTTCTCTAGTTTCTTTTGCAATAAATCAATGAGCACTTGTAATTCTTTGTACGTTTTACGGTAGATTTCCACACTACCACCGAACGGGTCGGACACATCTCGATCATACGGATGCTCCGTCACGAATTCCTTCACAGTAAACATCTTATCTGCTGCTTGCGGAAACTGTTGGTTGATCGCGTGTTTATGACTGGATGTCATCGTGAAAATATAATCTGCCCAATCGATATCATCACGTCGTAACATACGAGAAGAATGCTCTTGTATTATATCGTTCTCTCGAAGAACTTGTTTAGTACCTGTTGAGGCAGGACCGCCGTCAGTAGCAAATATTCCCGCCGATTTCACGGTCCACTCCCGTTTACTTTGTGTTAATATCGCTTCAGCCATAGGACTTCGACATGTGTTCCCTGTACAAACAAATAATATTTTCATTGTTCATCCTCCTCTGACTTCCTTTTCTCATTTTACATGAGGTAGCTACGAATTTATAGCAAAAAACCGTCAATTTCTCGTGACGGCTACTTAATATGTGTGATTAAAAAACTCTCACGAAAGGGAATCACCTCCACCAAAGGCGAGCGAACCTGAAACATCTTAGCAAGATAGCCTTCATGTCCAGCAGATGTATATACAAAATTTAATTGATCCACCAATCGCGGATGTGGACTTGGCCACCTTTCTCTGTTCAATCGCATCCTGAATCCCTACGAAAAGTAGTGAAGATCCAGGTACTTATACACATTAAAGCGCATCATTATTCCTCCCCTACTATCCCCAACATTCATCCTATCCCTACATGCCCCAAAGCATTTTTATTCCAATGAAAAATAAAATACTACCTCCGAGCGCTTCACTATACATTCCGAGCCAATCGCCAACCCTTCGACCAATAAGTAAACCCGTCCAGGTTAACCACGTCGCCACAGCACCAAAGCATAGGACCGCCATCGCCGTTCTTGCTCCGTAAATTCCAAGTGTTAATCCCACTGAAAAGCTATCTAAACTGACACTTAACGAAAAAAGAACCAAGCCACCTCCAACGGGTGCTAGCATCGATTCCTCCCCTTCACGAAACGAAGACCAAAACATTTGGATACCGAGCACCACAAGCAGCACCCCGCCCGCAAGCGAAGCAAAACCACCAAACGTCTCCGATAAATACTTGCCCGTCACCATCCCTGCAAGTGGCATGATCACGTGAAAAAGTCCGACTGTGATACCTATGTAAAAGATTTGCTTTAATCGAAGCTGAAACATCCCCATTCCAATTCCTATTGAAAAGGCATCCATTCCTAAGGCGAACGCCATGATCATTAACGTCAGCAACTCTCCAAAATAAGTCGTCACTTTTCTTCCTCCTTCGGACATGCCTAAGACCAATTTATGCATCTCCAAAGTGAAAAAGAACAACGTCTAAAACGCAAAAAACCGGAGTTCCAAAACACCCGGTTTTCTTTGTCAATCTTTTGTATAATAGCAATACCCTGCCGCTTTTTCTAATCGATTCATGATCGCCAAACCGACGCCTTCTTTCGAAAAAACCTCGGCTAAAATAATATCTACATCCACCTCGTTAAACAAGCGTAATGTATGATATAGCTTTTGCGCTACCGTTTGTGGATTGGATCGATTTCCGCAAGAAATACCGAACGCTCCTTCTAGAGTCTCCGTCGTTTCTTCCGTCCCTAACACGCCTACTTTTTTCCCTTGAGCGCGCAAATCATTTACTGCTTGTTGAAGAGCTTCTTGGTCTCCTTCAAATAGAAGTAACGGGGCATCTGGAGCATAGTGAGTATATTTCATTCCAGGTGACTTTGGGGTACCCTTTCCTTCTTGTAAAGAAGGATCGACTGTAATTTCGCCCACTACCTCTTCTAGCTGTTCCATCGTAATTCCGCCCGGTCGTAATACAGTCGGAATATCGGTTGTGCAATCCACTACCGTCGACTCGACTCCAACACCCGTTTCACCACCGTCTACGACTCCAGCAATCTTCCCGAATAAATCATCTAACACATGCTGAGCTGTTGTAGGACTTGGCTTTCCCGAGGAATTCGCACTTGGAGCCGCCACTGGAACATCAGCCGCTTCAATTAACGAAAGAGCAATCGGATGGTCGGGCATTCGGACTGCTACCGTCTCAAGACCAGCTGTCACCTTTTCTGACAAAACACCTGCTTTCACAGGAAGAATAATCGCTAGTGGACCCGGCCAAAAGGCTTCAATTAGTTTCTCTGCTGCAAATGGGACCTGTTTGACCAGTTCATCTAATTGTTCTCTTTTGGCAATATGAACAATTAGCGGGTTGTCGTTCGGTCTTCCTTTTGCTGTAAAAATTTTACTTACAGCTTCATTATTTAACGCATTAGCACCTAACCCATAAACCGTCTCCGTCGGGAAAGCTACTACGTCATTTTCTCTTAAAATCTGAGCTGCTTCGACAATCTGTGGATAAAAAATAAACTTATCCACAAAAGTATCCACATTCCATCGTTTTGTGTTCATAACTTTTCTCCCTATTTCTTGCATGTTCATATCATCATATTATCTAGAATAAAAACATATCTTACCCTATTTTATTAAAAATTATCCTTTGCAAGTATAAAAGATGAAAGTCAATTATTCAAGCGTTATCCACATATTGTGGGTAAAAACATTTGAAATGTGTATAACTCTGTGGACAGTTGTGAATAACTTTCAGAAAATACCGCTTTTTTCATAAAGTTATTCGGTTTCCCACAAATTCATCCCCATTTCTACTTCAATTCACATTTCATTAAAAATGTACTTTGCATATTTTCAAGTTTCGCCAAATACGTAAAATGACTTAACTCAGACTGTAGAGCAGACGCATCCAACAGCTCAAATCCTAAAAATTGAAACAACGCCACTGATGTAGCTTTATTCGTCGCTAAGTAAATTGTCGAAAGTCCTCGTTCACGTGAATCCATTCGAGCCGTTTCAAAAAGTGTGAATAAGTCTTGTTCTGGGACAGCGGGTGCGATGGCGAGCGAGCGAAGTAAGCCTTTCTTCGCCTGAATCTCTATTCCTAATGTGCCGACGATCTTCTCCTGTTCGTCTTTCATAATAAAGAACGGATTCCCCTCCTCCAAAACCCCATCCACACTTAAGCCTGCTTTCATTAAAAAATTCTCTATTTTATCTCTATCACTACTATTTGCTACATTCACCGTATTCATCATTACTCCCTCTCTTTCCTAATCTCTCATTTCATATTTATGTAAGAGAGGGAAAAATAGAACCCTTGATTTATTAGGATTCTTACTAAAAATCTGTTGCTCAAGCCTAGAAAACACAGCTATTGATTTTTTTCAGCTCTTACTTTTTACGATGAGGAAAGTAGTATGGCAATGATGGCTTTATTCGAAAAGTAATGTTGTTTAATAACACAGATCTTATGAAAATAATCCTTTTAACCACTCGACCACAAAGAATTTGATTTCTGGTTCCTCATCCTCTACATAAACAACTTCAGCTCGACCCTTTTCTTCTTCCTCTACAGACTTCTTCTCGAGTTCACTTGCTTCTACTTTTGTTTCAAATCCGTCACTTACCGCTGTTCCATTTGAAAAGTCAAGAAAGCATAGGGGAGGAAACAAAACGCACCACCAATTCGCTCCTTTACCGGCTCCGAGTGTAATCAAAATCGCTTCATACTCTCCTGCTGGGTATAGATATTGGCCGTAGAGTTTTGTGGGAAATTGCACCTGTTCGAAATTGATTGAAACATCTTGTGAAATTCCCTCGGCCTCCATCACATCTTCAGCAATCTGCTCAATCGCTGGTATGTTTTTTTGAATCGTTTGGCGAGCGGCATCAATGGTCGTTAACTCCTCCACCCACAGCGTAATTTGCTCATTTACTTTATCTCTAATACTTCGTTTTAAGTCTTGATCCTCTTGCGAATCGCTGTTAGCTAGTATTCGGAGGCGAATCGCTTCATCAGGGATAACGCTGATCTCCTCAGCTGCCGCTTCTTGTTTCGGAATATATAAACTCAACACCGTTGTCAGTGACAACATGACCAAGTATGCGTACACCACTAATTTTGTCTTCATTTTCTTCGCCCCCTTCTCTAGTACCATTGTGGGCAATTTTCTGACTTCTTAAACTAGCAAGTTGAATTATTTGAAAAAATAATAGATTAGGAGGAAGTCTATATCGTTTGAACTTAAGTTTTCTTTTCGAGATAGCTTTGTTAAACAGGGCGGCTCCAATCATAAACAAATGGATCAAGCAGGAATTTAACATTTCCTACTCAGATCGTGGCGTGCGGGCATTGCTCTACCGTCTCAATCTGAGCTTCACCAAACCAACATATACACTGGCTAAAGCTGATCCTGTCAAACAAGAAGCGTTCAAAGAAGAGTTTAAACAGCTTAAAAAAACTCCTAGATGGGGAAATAGACCGCATCTTATTTGAGGGTGAATCCATGATTCGAGACTATCAAGCTTTATCACGAACTTGGTTTGCCAAAGGTCAACAAAAGATCATTCCGACCTATGGAAAACATTGGGGTGCAAAGTTAATTGGTACGTTGGATTACGAGACAGGAGAGGTATTCTGTATCCAGGAAGAGCGCTATACGGCCAAGGAATTCCTGTCCTTTCTCGAAAAGGTGATCGATAAATATAATGGAGAAAAGATTGTCATGATTTTAGATAACGCGAGAATTCATCATGCAAAACGTAACCAACCGTTTTTAGAACAACATAAGAACCTTCTTACTTTGGTCTACCTTCCGCCTTATAGTCCAAACCTTAATATGATTGAAGAACTTTGGGGTTGGTTAAAATCATCTGTCATCAACAATGTATTCTTTGATTCTGTTCAAAAAATACGTAAAGCTGTTCAAGGGTTTGTTCGTCACATCAATAAAACGCCAGAAGTCACTATGAATCGGCTGTGCATGCAATTCTAAATATTTTTTACCGTATATATAGATCGAAATTTTTTCTTTCTTATCTTTCAAAGAGGCTAGCTTCACAAAATAATTTGCGAAGCTAGCCTTAGTTCTTATCTCAATTAGACCAATCATCCTGTTCGATAATTCTTGGCTTCAGACGATCTTCTATTTCATACATACTCATCCCTGGTTGAAGGTCTTGTCGGTAAAGAAGCTCAATCATCAGCTTATCTTTTTCGCTAAGCTCTGTGATTCCGTTGTTGTTATAGGGATAGAGGATGCTATTGGGGTCATCTTCGAAGTGATTGAATAATCCCAATGAATGAACAAGCTCGTGCAGAATCGTCGTTTTACGCTGCTGTTGATCTGTATCCGTGGCAATTACAATCTTTCCTTTTGAAATGACGCCATAATAGGAGACAGCAGTTGGTTGGGCAAAGCCGACGACTTGGACATTCCCTACCCTAATTGCTTCATTAAAGCCATGTTGTGAAAATTCGGTAGCCGGTACAAAATATATATCCAGCTGGTTTTGACTCTCTTCCGCTTCTGCTCCTGTGATGCGAAGGGTCAGGGGCAGCAATGCGTTCAATTTCTCCACATATAAGCCAATAACCTCCTCATCAATTTCCGTAGCCTGCCCATGAATATTCACCGTTACATCCTTGCCCCACTTTATCAGCCGGTCTATTCGCACATCACCAGTTTCAAACATATATGAACGAAAAAGGTCTATCGTTTCACGAGAGTAGGTAGCATTGTCGATGGTAAAGGTGATACTCTTTTCAAAAACCAGACCATTCACTTTACGAGCAACGATATCTAACTGATGATCTCCTTCTTCCGTAACCGGTTCGTTCACATCATAAGGCCTTCCATCTAACTGGACATCATAGGTAACATTTTCTTCTTTTTCAAAGCTAAAATCCGTTTGTAAATAGTAGATAGCTAGAGGGTTTTTCCAACGAAAGGGATTTTTGGGTGGCTGATCATCTATTTGAAAAGAGAGTTCTGCGACTTGTTCCTTCCACCACTTTTTCGCTTGAACCTTTAGATGATACTCGCCATTTTGGGTAACTTCATGGCCAGATTGAATTTCTTCTCCATTCAACCACATGGTGTACTCTCCTGCCATTTTCTCATCGATTTCGATGATTCGAGTGTCAGGGTACACGCTCTGATCTTCAACACCATCTATTAATATAGTAGGATTTTTGATACAACCTGAAAGGAGGAAAAC
Organism: Bacillus sp. 2205SS5-2; assembly: GCF_037024155.1. Classification (NCBI taxonomy): domain Bacteria; kingdom Bacillati; phylum Bacillota; class Bacilli; order Caryophanales; family Bacillaceae; genus Bacillus; species Bacillus spongicola. Next base: position 91,644 of record NZ_JAYKTS010000016.1, on the reverse strand, counting down.
AATGCTAATCCACCAGATCCTTTTCAAATAGACTCACTTCTTCCTGTAGGATTATTAATAAGAAAGGCTGCTTTCCAATAGTTTGTTACTTCTCAAACCAGCCTACATACGGTGATAAAGCTTTGAAAAGCGGAAGTGGCTGCCCTGCGGCGTCAGGCAAATGAAGAACTCGGAGGTGATGCCTGCATCGCTGGAGGGTTATTCATTTGACCCCGAGCCGCAAGCCACTGCAGCTGGATCACGAAAAGCGGAAGTGGCTGTCCAGGGACGGCAGGCATCTGGCAGTACACGCAGTGAATCCTGATTCACGTAGTGGGCTGACAAATGCCCGAGTCCCTAGCCACTGCAGCTGGATCACGAAAAGCGGAAGTGCCTGCCCAGGGACGGCAGGCATCTGACAGTACACCTAGTGAAATAGGCGATGTAATCAAAAATCAGATGATAGAGCCATAATAAAAGCAGATAATACCCACATATCGACGCCAATTATAAGAATGGGACTAGTCTCAGGCGCTTTTCAGCTTTTCTTAAAAAATTTATTTTCGCAAAAAAACTCTACTTTTTCATATTTTCCGACATGAAACCACTGGGGAAATAGAGGAATTTATCGACGAATAAACTCAATTGCAACAATGGTTATGAAATCTGATAGGCTCTTGTTTCACATTTTGCTACTGTGTTCTTACTATAATAAGTATGTTGAAATAAGGTAAAACTTTCAATGAAATTTCCTGGTTTCTCTCCACAAAAAAACGAGCAAAAATTTCCCTCGCTCGTTTCGCTGCTATTCCATTCTACCATCATTAGGATCCGTCACGTTAACGTACAGAACACCATTCGGTCCTTGCCGTTGATATCGAATACGACCTCAACCCCAGCGTTTGGAAACGTTTCTTGCAACAATTCCGCAACAGTTTCACCTTGACCAGCTCCAACTTCAAATCCGATTAGCGCTTTATCTGCCATGACTCGTGGTAATTCTTCCATAAATTGCCGATATAAATCCAAGCCATCTTCCCCAGCAAAAAGCGCAGAGGATGGTTCATGCTCCGTCACAACCTCACTCATCCAGGAACGATCCGATTCAGGAATATACGGTGGGTTACTTAAAATAATATCCAACTTCAGCTCTCTCTCAATAAACGGTTGCAGCAAATTCCCATGAAAAAAGGTAATCTCTTTCGCTTCAAGTGCAGCTGCATTTTGTTTTGCAACCGCTAGAGCATCTCCGGAAAGATCGGAGGCATACACTGTTAATTCTGGTTGCTCAAGCTTCATTGAAATCGAGATGGCTCCGCTTCCTGTACCAATATCCGCCAGCGATAATGCATATTCGCCAGGGAACAGTTGAGCAAGCTTGTTTAAGCTATGGTTGACCAGTTCTTCCGTTTCAGGCCTCGGAATAAGGACTGACTCATTGACCAGAAACGAACGGCCGTAAAACTCTTCGCTTCCAATTAAATATTGAATCGGTGTTCCTTTTCCATGTTGCTGAATTCCTTGCTGAAATTCTACGTATACATCTTTTGCCACGATTTCCCTCGTGTTCGCAAACAGCTGTGAACGGCTCCATCTCAGTAAATGGCGTAAATAGAGCTCTCCTACATTTTCATCTCGTCCGTTCTTCTTTAAAAAAGAAGAAGCCCAAGCGAGGGCTTCGAATACTTTTAAGGAACTCATTAGTCTTCCATTCTTTCTAGCATTTTGGATTGATCTTCCATGATCAATGTGTTGATCACTTCATCCAGTTTGCCTTCAAGAATTTGATCAAGCTTTTGAATCGTCAAGCCGATACGGTGATCGGTTACACGGTTTTGCGGGAAGTTGTACGTACGAATGCGTTCAGAACGGTCACCTGAACCTACGGCTGACTTACGTTGTGCATCGTACTCTGCTTGTGCTTCTTGTTGAAATTTATCGTATACACGTGCACGAAGAACCTTCATCGCTTTGTCTTTGTTCTTGATTTGGGATTTTTCATCCTGACACGATACAACCGTTCCAGTTGGAATATGAGTTAAGCGAACAGCTGACATCGTCGTGTTAACACTTTGTCCTCCAGGTCCACTCGAAGCGAATGTGTCCACTCGAACATCCTTATCATGAATCTCGATTTCCACTTCTTCTGCTTCTGGTAAACAAGCCACAGTAGCTGTTGATGTGTGAATACGTCCACCTGATTCGGTTTCTGGAACACGTTGAACACGATGTGCACCGTTTTCGTATTTCATTTTTGAAAAAGCACCATTTCCATTAATCATGAAAATGATTTCTTTATAACCACCCAGTCCGGTTGGGCTCGCTTCAATAATTTCTGTTTTCCACCCTTGAGCCTCGGCAAAACGACTGTACATACGGTATAAATCGCCAGCGAATAGAGCCGCTTCGTCTCCGCCTGCTGCACCACGCACTTCCATGATTACGTTTTTATCGTCATTAGGATCTTTTGGAACTAGTAGGATTTTTAAACGTGCTTCAAGCACTTCGATTTGTTCGTCTAATTCAGAGATCTCTTCTTTCACCATCTCTTTCATATCCGCATCTAGCTTATCTTCAAGCATCAGCTTCGCACCACTGTGTTGTTCCTTTATTTCTTTATATTGACGATAGGCTTCTACCGTATCTTGGATGCCTGATTGCTCTTTCGAAAAATCTCTTAATTTCTTCGGGTCATTCACGATTTCTGGATCACTTAATAGCTCATTTAGCTTATCATAACGGTCTTCTACTGCTTGTAAACGATCAAACACAGATATTCACCTCAAATTTTAGTCCATAACATTATAAGTATAGTATACTCTTCTCTACATGACAACATTCTATCCCTTGACGAGCGATGTCTATTTTTTCCTATCACTCTCTTCAGAGCAATAAAATTGAAGCCCCCATCTCGGCATTGATTACCTCAAAAAACTCAGAAAATCTCCTCTACACAGATATGATTAGCGGTTATATGCTGTTTCGAACGCGACTCCTCCTCAACGAACTCCATCGTCCTTCTGTAATCAAAGTGATGCTACATAATATGATTAGCAACCCACCCATGGTTCCCCAAGTGATTTTTTCCTGCAAAAATACCGAACCCCAAACGACCCCAAATAACGGGACAAGAATCGTCACACTTAAGGTTTTTGTCGGTCCAACTTCTGTGATGAGATAGAAATAAATTAAGAAAGCGAACGCTGTACAGAACACGCCTAGTAGGATGATGGATATTACAACAGTAGGTGACCAGTTTGCTTCCACTGGAAAGAAAAACAAAAACGGAAGCAATAACAGTGAAGCTGAAAGCTGCTGTCCGACCGCCATCGACAACGAGTCCACCCCGCTAAAATACTTCTTAATATACACACCCGCAATGCCATAGCTTAAGGCAGCCAAAATCGAGCAAAGAGCAGATAGAATCACAATAGTAGTTAACGGAAGCTGACTCCAGCCCATTAACACTGTAACTCCGACCATCCCCAATACAAGCCCTATCCACTTCCCTCTAGTTAAGCTTTCTCTGAGGAATATCGCAGCCATCAAAGCCCCAAATATCGGTGTCGTTGAATTCAATATCGCTGTCATCGAAGCATTCAACTCGATAGCCGCAATCGCAATTAACGTAAACGGCAAAGCTGCATTCACCGCTCCAATCACGATGAATTGCTTCCAGTAACGCTTAATGTTCAATTTTTTTCTAAAAATAAGACTGTAGACAAACAAGACAACAAACGCGATAAACACCCTGAGTTCCATTGTAAGAACAGGTCCAATCGCTGGAGATGATACACGAATAAATAAAAATGAAGCACCCCATAATGCCGCAAGTAAAAATAAGGCACCTGTATCTTTTACTGACAAAATTTATTTCTCCCTCTCTGAAAATCCGAATGATATATTGATGGAAACTCCACCTAAAATTAAGAATAGCTTGTTCTACCCTACCACGTTTTCCTTTATTTTACTCTATTTTTTTCTTGGGGAGAATAGGATGAATTATTTCAACTCTTCTCTCACAGATAGGTAAGGTACGGGATTTTTACAGGTGAACGAATCTCGCTCTAAATGCTTGTAACTTCCAGAATAAACAGGAAATTTTTGTTCATATTTTAAGAATAGCTTCAAATAAACTTCCTTAAAAATAAGGGGAAAATACATGCAGTTATCGCTACGAAAAAGAAGGGTTTAAAAAGAAGGCTGTTTTCGCAAAGATTGTGGCTTTTCGAATAAGAAGGAATCCCTTGACTTTTATGACTTCGTGCTCTTTTCCTCATGAAAAAATCTTCATTTCTAGATAAATAGGAAGAAATCAATCGAAAAAACCCTACTGCCTGTTTTTTCTTTGTGTCAAGAGCAACAATGTATACGAAAAGAGCCAAAAAGAAAGATGAAAGGTGAATTCTAAATACCTAAAGTTGGCGCTTCTTTTGTGTTTTTGAGAGGCAACGAATTTTTGAACAGTTGGAGTAGCGTTTATTTATACATAAGAAAAGCTCAGAGCAAAAACTCTGAGCTTTTCTTATGTACTTCAATGTATACGTGTAATGTCATGGAGACTTCTACAAGTATAAAGATATCTCACTCTGACATCATTTTCCTTCAATTTTAACATCGATTTTATAACTAGGGAGGGCAGCTATCAATCGTTTATGTAGCTTCGCCTCTAGAACTTCCCTGTTACTATCACTAAGTCGTTTGTCTGTATGAGCTGTCACCCACATTTTCTGCCCGTTCATCCAAACCGATCCAGGTGCGTAATCGGTATATAATTCGATGACTTCACGCGCTTTTTCCACATCTGACCCAAGTGTAGGCTGCGAACGATTCAAATCAATAAAATTAGGGTTTTGATTCGTTTGTTGCCTTGTATCAAGAGCATCTTGATCATTCATATCCCCTAGATCATTGTTCACAAATTGACGCCCAGATTCATCTTGAACCTGAGAATAAGAATTGTCATTCTCCACCCCGCAGCCACTGATGACTAACAACATGGTAAAAATAGAAAGCGGTAGTTTCCACATAATCTTCAACCTCCTCTCCCTATGTTCTCCTAACCATAGGGAGATATGCGAAGTTAGATTAAGAATGAAGAGTGGGGTACATATAGATAAAAACGATCTTATTCAAACTAATTTGAATCATCTCTGCAAAAAAACTGTATACACTCTACTGCAACCAATACCTCCCCAAATGTGGCATATATCCCAAAAAACAAACAATTTTCAAAATAACTCTTCTTCAATGAATAAATCAAAAAAAATAACCCAGCTAGAGCTGGATTAAAGATTGTCTAATGATTGTTGGGCATGCACACTAACACCCACTGGCACTTCATGATGATGGCGGCATCTTGGCTCATAAGCTTCTGATGCACCGACCAAAATAATCGGGTCATCATAGCAAGCTGGATTGCCTTCTATTAAACGCTGCGTTCGGCTTGCAGGAGAGCCACAGACAGAACAAACAGCTTGTAATTTGGTCACTTGTTCAGCAACGGCCATTAGTTTCGGCATGGGACCGAATGGTTCTCCGCGGAAATCTTGATCAAGACCCGCTATTATCACACGATGACCGCTGTTCGCTAATTTTTCGACAACTTGTACAATCTCTTTATCAAAGAATTGAACTTCGTCAATGGCGACAACGTCTACCTCCGCTGTAACAAGTCCTTCGATATCCAAAGATTTCTCTACTGATTTGGCAATAACAGATGTACCATTATGTGAGACAACAGATTCTTCACTATAACGATTGTCTATTCTAGGTTTAAAAACCATAATTGATTGCTTCGCAAATTGAGTTCTCCTCACCCGGCGAATTAGTTCTTCTGACTTCCCAGAAAACATGCTACCGCAAATGACTTCTACCCAACCTGTTTGCTTCATGAGATACATGAAACGGCCTCCCCTTCCTCGTTCAAGTCTAGCTATCAGGGCGACGACTTCTACTGCGCATAGTAGAAGCATCTATGTAAGCAGGTTACCCTGTTCTATGGCGAACAATCCAACTAATGACAGAAAAAAAGAGGCACAGCCTAAATTAGACTGCCTCTTTTTCACTGAACCTATTGTAATAAAAAACAGGCAAGGACTTATGCTGCTTGCCTGTTTTCAGATACGTATTACTTGATTCCGTATTTTTTGTTGAAACGATCAACACGTCCATCCGCTGTAGCGAATTTTTGACGTCCTGTGTAGAATGGATGACATTCTGAACATACCTCAACGCGAAGCTCGTCTTTAACAGAACCAGTTTCGAATTCGTTACCGCATGCACAAGTTACATTGATCTTTTTGTAATTTGGATGAATTCCAGTTTTCATTCTTTTCATCTCCTCCCGCCCTGAATCATTCGAAACAGAGTTATATATTCCCATGCAGTCAGAGAAAACTGCATTACATTAAAAACACACTGACATCATTATAGCAAGTGAAGTTTTTAATTGCAACCGATGTTTACTAAAGTTTGCTGGAAATTTTTTTAGCTATTATTTCATTTTGATTAAACTACCGTTATGTTCGTTTTCCTGAAGAATGCATTTCTTCATGTAGCTTTGTAAAGAATTCTAGGTTTGTTTTTGAGTGACGCAGTTTACGTAGGAAACGTTCCACAAAATCTGGCGAGTCTGTCATCGATTTACGAATTGCCCATAGCTTATCAAGATGGTCCGGTTGAATTAACAGCTCTTCTTTTCGTGTACCTGAACGTCTAATATCGATAGCAGGGAAAATACGTCGCTCTGCAAGAGAACGGTCTAAATGAAGCTCCATATTTCCAGTACCTTTGAATTCTTCATAAATGACATCATCCATTCGAGAGCCCGTGTCCACTAATGCTGTCGCTAGGATGGTTAAGCTACCACCCTCTTCGATATTACGGGCAGCACCGAAAAATCGTTTTGGGCGATGAAATGCCGCTGGGTCAATCCCCCCTGATAGCGTACGACCGCTTGGAGGAATGACTAGATTATACGCTCGAGCTAAACGGGTAATGCTATCCATTAAGATGACAACGTCACGTTTATGCTCCACAAGACGCATTGCGCGTTCTAAGACCAATTCTGCTACTTTAATATGGTTCTCTGGCACAGCATCGAACGTAGAACTCACGACATCAGCATCTACCGAGCGTTCAATGTCGGTTACTTCTTCTGGACGTTCATCAATAAGTAAAACAATGAGTTCCGCTTCAGGATGATTGGTTGTAATGCTATTCGCAATCTCCTTAATTAGCATGGTTTTACCTGCCTTTGGAGGGGCAACGATAAGACCACGTTGACCAAATCCTACTGGGGCCATAATATCCATAATTCTTGTTGATAAATTGGTTGGGTTTGTTTCAAGGGTAATATGGCGATCAGGGTACAGTGCCGTTAAGCCTGGAAAATGAACGCGTTCTTTAGCTGATTCTGGATCATCACCATTGACCGCTTCTACATGTAATAATCCGAAATAGCGCTCATTCTCTTTCGGTGGACGCACTTTACCGGATACTTTGTCTCCATTTCGAAGATCGAAACGACGGATTTGAGAAGCAGAAATGTAGATATCTTCAGAGCTTGGGGAATAGTTAATTGGGCGAAGAAATCCAAAGCCTTCGGATTGAATGATTTCGAGAACGCCTTCCATGAAGAAATAGCCCTCTCGCTCAGCGCGAACTTTTAAAATAGCAAAAATTAATTCCTTTTTCGATAGCTTACTGTAGTAGGAGATACGAAATTCTTTCGCAAGCTCATACAATTCTTTTAATTTCATGTTTTCTAAACGTGAAATAGTTAATTCATTCATGTTGACACCACACCTTATTTTTTTAAAAGAATTCTCTCATCGGGTTGAGGACTTATTATCGTCACACTTGAGTTCATCGTGATCAACTCTTACGATTACAAAAAAGTGAAGCCCCTGAATAATGAAGTTTCAAATTAATGAATGGTTCGTTAGTAATGGCGAATAATAAAGGATGTTTTCGCAAAGTTTGTTGCTATTCGAAGCAATATTCATTCCGTTAAAAGACCGTATACGGCACATCTCTCCGTATGCTTTCGAAAGAAATAAATACCACAATGGAGTATTCCAGCGAAAATTAAATTAAATAGCAATTATATATTATAGGAACTATATATACGAAAAGAGCCTTATATAAAAGAAGAAAGACGAGAAGTAGTTTTTTCTATCATTTAATTGAAGGATGAAAGTAATTTCTATTTTAACCTTTATGCTAGGACTTAATCAATCCTAAAATAAATAAAGGCGCAAGCGTCAGAAAAAAGAGCGAAGCATGAAAGAGGTCCCGGTATTCAGTTTTCAAACCATTATTGCTAAATCGAGACGAAAAAAGGTAAAACCGCCGCTGACCTCATCAGAAAGTTGAATAAACAGCGACGATTAAAACATTCATTCGGAACTCACTAAGGTTTTATTACTAAATTTGGCTTTTTGTTTAAGCTGTGTCGACCATCGACGAAGCGAACCGTTCCTGACTTGGCACGCATAACAACAGAATGAGTCAGACTATGCGAACCTTTTAGTTGGACACCACGTAACAATTCACCGTCAGTTACTCCGGTTGCAGCAAAGATGGCGTCATCTCCTCGAACAAGATCTTCCATTCTTAACACACGATCCACATCAAGTCCCATGGAAATACAACGTTTTGCCTCTGCTTCATCTTGAGGCAGAAGCTTCCCTTGAATTTCTCCTCCAAGACATTTGAGAGCGACTGCAGCTAATACTCCTTCCGGGGCGCCACCAGAACCGAACAAAATATCAACACCCGTATGATCAAAAGCTGTATTAATGGCTCCTGCTACATCACCATCGTTAATTAGTTTAATTCTCGCTCCCGCTTCTCTTAATTGGCGGATAATCTCCTCATGTCTCGGACGATATAATACGGTAGCGACAACGTCTTCTATGTCTTTGTTTTTTGCTTTTGCGACAGCCTTTAAGTTATCAATTACTGAAGCATTTATATCTATAGCCCCAACCGCTTCAGGTCCCACTGCAATTTTATCCATGTACATATCAGGAGCATGCAATAGATTGCCATGATCGGCTACTGCTAGTACTGCCAGTGCATTCCAACCGCCAGAAGCGACGATATTAGTTCCTTCTAATGGATCAACAGCTACATCCACTCTTGGTCCATAGCCTGTCCCTAATTTTTCCCCAATAAACAGCATTGGAGCCTCGTCCATTTCTCCTTCACCGATTACGACAGTTCCCTTCATCGGTACTGTATCGAATACATCTCGCATTGCTGAAGTGGCTGCATCATCTGCTTCATCTTTTTTACCTCTTCCCATCCATCTAGCAGAAGCAAGCGCTGCTCCTTCTGTTACTCGTACTAATTCCATTGATAAACTTCTTTCCATAATAAAATTCCCCCTGTAATACAATGCCCTATATTTTTTATTAGTATAACACATTAAAGAGGATTATTGTAACACATTTGACGGAAATGGGTGAAGTTCACTATTTTATGAGTTTTCCATTTGTTCTTGTTCTTCGAATGAGAGCTTTTCTCTCCAAACAGTCGCACCTAAACCTTCGAGTTTATCGACTAAATCACTATAACCACGATCAATATGCTCTAGGCCAGTAACTTCTGTGACACCCTCCGCCATCAGACCAGCTACCACGAGAGACGCTCCTGCACGTAAATCACTTGCTTTTACTTTTGCCCCCTGAAGCTGAACAGGACCATTTACAATCGCTGATCGACCTTCTACTTTTATATTGGCGTTCATTCTTCTTAGTTCGTCAATATGTTTAAAACGAGCTGAGTAAATCGTATCTGTTACAATTGCTGACCCTTTAGCTCTCGTTAATAGTGAAGTAAAAGGCTGCTGTAAGTCAGTAGCAAAACCAGGATAAACCAGGGTTTTAACATCTACCGATTTGAGATTTTCCGCTTTTCCAATAAAAATTTGATCATCACCGGTATCTACAGGAACGCCCATTTCACGAAGTTTGGCTGTAACGGATTCCATATGATATGGAATGACATTATCGATTAAGATGCCTTCTCCGATCGCGGCTGCTAGAATCATAAAAGTTCCGGCTTCAATTCGATCTGGAATAATTGTGTGACGGCATCCACTTAGCTTTTCAACACCGTCAATGCGAATCACATCTGTTCCAGCGCCTTTAATTTTTGCTCCCATATTGGTCAGAAGTGTCGCAACATCAATGATTTCAGGTTCTTTAGCTGCATTCTCAATGATGGTTTGACCCTTTGCCCGAACGGCCGCTAACATGATATTGATCGTCGCTCCCACACTGACAACATCCAAATAAATTCTTGCTCCTCGAAGCTCTTTAGCACGAAGATAGATGGCACCTTGCTCGTTCGTAACCTCTGCTCCTAAAGCTTCAAAACCTTTGATATGTTGATCAATTGGACGAGGGCCTAAATGGCAACCTCCTGGAAGTCCGATGACAGCTTTATTAAATTTACCGAGCATCGCTCCCATTAAATAGTAGGAAGCTCGTAGTTTTTTTACTTTCCCACTAGGTAAGGGCATAGAGATCATATCGTCTGTATTCACGGTCATCGTTCCCTCTTCTAACGATACGCTCCCTCCTATTTCTTCAAGCAATGCTTTAAGCATCTGCACATCTGAAATATCAGGCAAACCTTCGATTGTTACTGGAGAGTCGGCTAAAATCGTGGCCGGAATTAGGGCTACTGCACTATTTTTAGCACCACTAATTTTCACGGCACCTTTAAGCGGGTAGCCTCCTGCAATTTTTAGCTTTTCCATAATTGACTCCCTTCCTTTTTCTATGGTGAATTATGTCTTTCTTATACATAGACGAATCCAACAAAATAGCCATCGAAACATATTACTAGGAATAAATTACCTGTAAATCTATCTGGTATTTCTACGTATTCCCTATTGTGTACATAAAGTAATTAATTCAAAATCAGATTACGAATGTCTTAAAATTAAGATTATTAACGATTATTCCAATCATTAAGAAATGCTTCAATTCCTTTATCTGTCAACGGGTGGCTAAAGAGCTGGTTCAATACCTTAAATGGAATAGTGGCGATGTGAGCACCTCTTAAAGCTGCCGCAGTAACATGCTGCGGGTGGCGAATCGATGCCGCAATAATTTCTGTATCCAAATCATGAATGGCAAAAATTTCAGCAATTTCAGAAACTAAATCTAATCCGTCTTGACCAATATCATCTAATCGGCCTAAAAAAGGTGAAACATAAGTTGCGCCGGCACGGGCAGCCAGTAAAGCTTGATTGGCACTAAACACTAAAGTGACATTCGTTTTTATTCCCTCTTTATTAAAGACTGACACAGCTTTTAAGCCATCCGGTGTCATCGGTACTTTAACTGTGATATTCGAAGAGATTTTGGCAAGCTCTCTACCTTCTTTGAGCATTCCTTCCGCATCTAAAGCAATGACTTCTGCCGAAACGGACCCAGGTACTAACGTTGTAATTTCCTTCAGGCGATCATGAAAAGATACATCTTTTTCTTTCGCTACAAGCGATGGATTTGTTGTAACCCCTGATAAAATCCCCCACTCAAACGCTTCTTTAATTTCGTTCATATTTGCTGTATCAATAAAAAATTTCATAGAAAAATCTCTCCCATTCCTTTTATTCACTACTATTTCACTTACATATACTTTACCATTTCATCACAAAACGACACAATTTTCAATCATTTAGAAATGCACGGAAACCGCCTTAATATAAGGCGGTTTCTTTTCTTGGTGTATATAGGTTTATATTTCAAATGTTTTTTGTTTTGGCTAGCTACGGAGCAGGTAACTGATCTGGGTCAAATAACGCTCCACTTCGAAGGTCTGGACCTTCTACGTGAACCAACATTTGCCCGTCGCTGCTGTGCGACCCGCCTCCGCTTTTCTTGTCCAGCTGCGGCGGGTAGCAGCTCTGGGTCAAATAACGCTCCACTTCGAAGGTCTGGACCTTCTACGTGAACCAACATTTGCCCGTCGCTGCTGTGCGACCCGCCTCCGCTTTTCTTGTCCAGCTGCAGTGGCTTGGGACTCGGGCATTTGCCAGACCACTACGTGAAGCAGGCTTCACTCCGTGTTCTGCCAGATGCCTGCCGTCCCAGACCAGCCACTTCCGCTTTTCTTGTTACGCTCTGCCTGATGATCCGAATTCTTTCATTTTTCCTGCTACTGTTGTTTTGATTGCTTCGCGTGCAGGTCCCATGTATTTACGTGGATCGTATTCTTCTGGGCTTGCAGCTAGTGCTTCGCGTACTGCTTTTGCAGAAGAGATTTGATTTTCAGTGTTTACGTTGATTTTTGCCGTTCCGAAAGAGATGGACTTTTGGATGTCTGCAGTTGGAATTCCAGTACCACCGTGTAGTACTAGTGGAACGCCTGTTGCTGCACCGATTTCTTCCATTTCTTTGAACCCTAGGTTTGGTTCACCTTTGTAAGGACCGTGTACAGATCCTAATGCTGGTGCAAGTGTATCAATACCTGTGCGATTGACAAGTTCTTGACACTCAGTTGGGTCAGCGTAGATAACACCTTCAGCGATAATGTCATCTTCTTGTCCACCAACAGTTCCTAGTTCAGCTTCTACAGAAACACCTTTTGAGTGAGCATATTCTACAACTTTAGAAGTTGTTTCGATATTCTCTTCAAATGGGTGATGAGAAGCATCGATCATGACAGAAGTGAAACCTGCATCGATTGCTTCTTTACATTTATCATAACTTGAACCGTGGTCAAGGTGAATTGCCACTGGTACTGTAATATTTAAATCTTCCATAAGACCTTCTACCATTTTTACTACCGTTTTAAAACCACTCATGTAACGAGCTGCACCTTCAGAAACTCCAAGAATTACCGGAGATTTTTCTTGCTCAGCTGCTTGTAAAATTGCTTGAGTAAATTCAAGATTGTTTAAGTTAAATTGTCCTACAGCGTAGCCTTCCTCTTTTGCTTTTTTTAGCATTTCGGTCATTGAAACTAAAGGCATAATATTTTCCTCCTTAGTATTATCAAGAATAAAACAGCGGAAAGGATTTGTTATGTAATTTCCCTACAGTTTGCTTCTTGAAAGGAATTCAATAGTATGATACCAAATTCACAAGTGTTTTACCAATGACTTTAACTAGATGACAAAAAATGTACAATTTTATATTTTAAGAAATTTTCTACTTTTCCCCGCTCCGCTTGAATGAAAGCGCTTATCTGACTCATTCACAATTTAGAAATATTTTGCCCTATTTAGACGGTGATGTCACATGCTGTTTTACTGCTTGGCGAATCTCATCAATATCAAACGGTTTGGCAAAATGAGTAATTGCACCCAAATCTTTCGCTTCTTGAATCATGTCCAATTCTCCGTAAGCCGTCATGATGATTACACGAATGTTCTCATATTTTTTCTTCATTCGTTTTAAAATTTCAATACCGTCCATCCCTGGTATTTTCATGTCTAATAAGACAAGATCAGGGAAATCTTTGTCTACAATATCAAGAGCTTGAACACCATTCGCAGCTTGAAAAGTTTGATATCCTTCTTTCTGAAGCACTTCATTCAGTAGAATACGGATTCCAAATTGATCATCCACGATGAGGATTTTTTCTTTCATCATCTCACCTCTATCTCTATTTTTACTACATCATACCCTTTTATTAAGCTTCCCAACAATATGATACATCCATCAACTTGCTTGACCCACTCCATAAGTGGTTTATGTTTCCTAACGTAGGATTTACCACTTTATTGATTCAATGCTAGAAAGAAGATAGTCATAGCTAACCTATTAGGTAGAACCCTGCAGAAATCACCTCAGGGTACACTTCTCTTTTCCTTCCGTAAAATCCTTCTTTTTTGCGCACATCCTTGTTAAAAATTATAATAGAGAATAAAGCAAAAATCGTTACGAATAAATAGGAGTGAAATCATGATTAAAATGTTTACCACCCAATTAAATGGTCTCTTCAATCGAATATCTTCAAAAGAAGAATTTGCGCTTGAAGACGGAGCTAGATTGCTTGCCCAAGGAGCCATAGGAGAAGGAAAGATTTATGTAAAAGCATTTGCCGAACTAGAGGCCGTCACATTGGAAGCCACAAAAGGAGCAGAACCTTTAACAGGTGCGTTTCCGGTAAAGGATCTTCATGAAATTACTTCGGCTGATAGAGTTTTGCTCTTCTCTAGACTATCTACTGACAAAGAAGCCGTAGAATTTGCGAAAAAGCTCAACGAAAAGAATATTGAGTTTGTAGCGGTTTCCGGCGTCGTAGATTCCGAGGAATCACTACAAGATCTCGCCACCATTTATATTGATACAAAATTAACGAAAGGGATGCTACCTGACGAAAATGGGAACCGGGTAGTTTTTCCTGGAAGCATGGCCGGTTTATTTGTTTATTTCGCCATTAAAATGGCACTTGATGAAATGCTACAAGAGTATCAAGATTAGCGCATATCCTCTTAGGGTGAAAGAAAAACCGATCTCATGCTGTAGAGATCGGTTTTTCTCATTATTTATTTTTACGCATACTTGCATTCACAAAGTCACGGAATAGTGGTTGTGGTCTTGTTGGGCGTGATGTGAATTCAGGATGAAATTGTGATGCAACAAACCATGGATGATCCGCTAATTCAATAATTTCAACAAGGCGGCCGTCTGGACTTGTACCAGAGAAAATAAAGCCGGCTTTTTCCATTTTTTCACGATAATAATTATTAAACTCAAAACGGTGACGATGGCGTTCATAAATAACCTCTTCGCCGTAAGCCTCTTGAGCTTTAGACCCACGTGTTAACTTACAAGGATATAACCCCAGGCGTAAAGTCCCACCTAAATCCTCAATATCTTTCTGCTCTGGCAGCAAGTCGATGACCGGATGTGGCGTTTCAGGATTTAACTCCGCCGAGTGAGCCCCGTCTAATCCAAGAACATTACGAGCGTATTCAACAGACGCTAGTTGCATTCCTAAGCAAATCCCAAGAAACGGAATTTTATGTTCACGAGCATATTGGGTCGCAATAATTTTCCCCTCCACTCCTCGATCACCAAAACCGCCTGGAATCAAGACTCCATCAACACCTGCAAGTTTCTCTTCTACATTATCAGCTGTCATTAATTCTGAATTGAGCCATTTCACTTGAACATCGGTGTCAAAGTTATAGCCTGCGTGCTTCAGTGCCTCTACTACAGAAATGTACGCATCTTGTAATTCTACGTATTTTCCTATGAGTGCAATCGTCGTTTTGCTTGAGAGGTTTCGAACCTTGTCAACTAACTCTTTCCATTCGGTCATGTCTGGTTCATTTGTTTGAAGCTGAAGATGATCACAAGCGATTTGGTCTAGGTGTTGGGCTTGGAGCGCAAGTGGCACAGCGTATAAGGTATCCGCATCACCCGCTTCAATTACCGCATTTGTATCGATATCACAAAAAAGAGCAATTTTATCTTTCATATCTTGAGAAATCGGCATTTCTGTACGGAGGACGATTACATTTGGTTGAATTCCAAGGCTACGAAGCTCTTTGACGCTATGTTGTGTCGGCTTTGTTTTCATTTCGCCAGCTGCCCTAATATAGGGGACTAATGTACAATGAACATACATGACGCCTTCACGACCAACATCACTCTTAATTTGTCGAATGGCTTCTAGGAATGGAAGTGATTCGATATCACCTACCGTTCCACCGATTTCTGTGATGACGACATCTGCATTTGTTTCTCGACCTGCGCGGTATACACGTTCTTTAATTTCGTTTGTGATGTGTGGAATTACTTGAACGGTTCCACCTAAATAATCACCGCGACGCTCTTTTTTAAGTACCGTTGAATAGATTTTACCAGTCGTAACAGAGCTATATTTTGTTAGGTTAATATCAACAAAACGCTCATAATGTCCTAAATCTAGATCCGTCTCCGCACCATCATCAGTTACGAATACTTCACCATGTTGGTAGGGACTCATTGTTCCTGGGTCAACGTTAATATACGGATCAAATTTTTGAATCGTTACTTTTAATCCGCGGTTTTTTAGCAATCGTCCTAAGGATGCCGCTGTGATTCCTTTACCAAGTGAAGAAACAACCCCACCTGTTACAAATATATATTTTGTCATGTTCTTTCCCCTTTCAAATATAAACCTACATTCTTTTGTAGAGTAAGTAACTATTATTATCCACTTCAATCGGTTGTTAATTCACTTTTATGACTTCCGGTAAATTAAACCGTCATCATGCAGGTGCTACTTGCTTTAAAACAAAAAAAGCGCCCCTTAATTCAATAAGGGAGCGCTGCTCGATTATATGCCGTCCTTTTTTAAGGAGCCCAAAAGTAATACTACAATCGGAAGCGAAAGATGTCAAGAATAGATTATTCTTCTTCCTCGTCTTCATCTTCGGAGAAATCTTCGTCGCCTTCGATAATAGCGTCGCCTTCAAATTCCTCTTCTTCTTCATCGTCGTCATCTTCAAAGTCATCATCGCTATCATCTTCAAGAAGATCTTCTTCTTCAAAATCATCTAATTCGTCGAAATCTAAATCTTCTTCTTCAACTTCATCGAAATCATCTTCTACGACAGCTTTCGCTTTTTTCTTACGCGTTTTAATGGTTGGAACAGTCTCCTCTTCGATTTGATCGACTGGATACCAAGCTCGAAGTCCCCATTTATTATCGCCAATGGCTAGAAAACGACCATCAAAGTTCAAATCGGTATAAAACTGAGCTAAAAGATCGCCCATATTTTTGGTCTTCAAACCTTTCAAGTCCGTATAAGCCTTTAATAATTCGTTAAACGGAATCGCTTGTTTTTTTTCTTTTAAGATTTCAAAAGCTAATTCAATAAAAGAAGTTTGTTTTAATTCTTCTTTTGATAAACTCTGAAGGTTCATCTCCGCACTTCCTTTCGCTATTTCATACTCTATTTATAGAGTAAAAAGGGCATAAAACACCAATTTAGTTAAAACATATAATTCATTATAAACAAATCCAGTGAGTTTATGCTAGATTAATCTACCGTTCTTTCATTTTTCTTTTATATTTGAACGTGGATTTTCTTTTTTAGCCCTTTTTCTACTTTTTTTTTCCCCTTTTTCCACTCACGTGAAGCAAAAGAGAAGAAAAATATAGATAATAATAAAAATGGAATGGCTCCTAAAGAATGATTATAAAGATATAAACTAATATAAATAAAGACCAAAGTTGCTATAATAAATACAATGATTCGCTTCACTACATCACTTCCTATGGCTTTTGTCCCACTTATTTACATACTATTATAGAAGAAATAATAGCTCTCAAATATTAAGTATATGTTAAATCGTCCATAAGAAGCAAAAAGCCTTCTCAACGGAAGACTTTTTGCATTTGTCCTAACCTCTACATGTTTCTACGGTATTGACCGCCGACTTCGTAAAGGGCTTGAGTGATTTGTCCTAGTGAGGCGACTTTTACGGTTTCCATTAGTTGTTCAAAAATATTCCCACCATCCACCGCTACTTGCTTTAGGGATTGCAAAGCCTCGTCTGCATCGTTTAGATTATTTTCTTGGAAGCTTTTTAACTGTTGAATTTGCGCTTCTTTCTCCGCTTTTGTTGCCCGAGCAATTTCCATTGTATTCATTTCTTCTACAGAAGGTGGATTCGGATTTAAATACGTATTCACTCCGATAATCGGTAATTCCCCTGAATGTTTTTGCATTTCATAATGCATTGACTCTTCTTGAATTTTTCCGCGTTGATATTGGGTTTCCATGGCACCGAGGACACCGCCACGGTCATTAATTTTTTCAAATTCAGTTAAGACTGCCGTTTCGACTAAGTCCGTTAGTTCATCTATGATAAATGCTCCTTGAAGTGGGTTTTCATTTTTTGATAAACCAAGTTCTTTTGAAATAATCATTTGAATAGCCATTGCTCTTCGTACGGACTCTTCCGTTGGCGTCGTAATCGCCTCGTCATACGCATTAGTATGGAGGGAATTACAGTTATCCTGTAGCGCCATCAGCGCTTGCAATGTCGTGCGAATGTCATTGAAGTCAATTTCCTGCGCGTGTAAAGAACGTCCTGAAGTTTGAATATGATACTTCAGCTTTTGACTCCGTTCATTGGCACCATATTTGTCTCGCATTACCGTTGCCCAAATGCGACGGGCCACTCGACCGATGACCGAATACTCAGGATCCAAGCCATTGGAGAAAAAGAAAGACAGATTTGGTGCAAAATCATCAATATTCATGCCCCGACTTAAGTAATATTCCACATACGTAAAACCGTTTGCTAGCGTGAAGGCTAATTGCGAAATTGGATTGGCACCCGCTTCAGCAATATGATAGCCCGATATCGAGACCGAATAATAGTTTCGGACTTGATGATCGATGAAATATTGTTGAATATCCCCCATCATCCGGAGCGCAAATTCAGTAGAGAAAATACAGGTGTTCTGCCCTTGATCTTCTTTTAGAATATCCGCTTGTACCGTTCCACGGACAACCTTCAACGTTTCTACTTTAATCGCTTCAGCTTCTTGTTCTGTTAAGCTTCGTCCTAGCTCTTCTTGCTTCTTATTCCATTGTTGCTCAACTGCCGTGTTCATGAACATGGCTAAGATTATCGGAGCGGGACCGTTGATGGTCATTGACACCGACGTTGACGGATGACATAAATCAAAGCCGTCATACAGCTTTTTCATATCGTCAAGGGTACAAATACTGACACCACTTTCGCCTACTTTTCCATAAATATCAGGACGATAAGCTGGATCTTCTCCATAGAGTGTCACGGAATCAAATGCGGTACTTAAGCGTTTGGCGTCATCATCTTTTGATAAGTAGTGGAAACGACGATTCGTTCTCTCGGGTGTTCCTTCTCCTGCGAACTGTCGTTTCGGATCTTCCCCTTTTCGTTTAAACGGAAATACTCCTGCTGTGTAAGGAAAAAAGCCTGGTGCATTTTCTCGATAAACCCAGCGAAGAATTTCGCCTTTATCCTTGTATTTCGGGAGAGCAACCTTCGGGATGGACAGACCAGATAGACTCTTCGTTTTAAGCTCGGTGATGATTTCTTTATCGCGAATCTTTGTCACAAATTCATCCTGCTGATATCGATGAAATGTTTCTTCCCAAGAGTCAAGAATCTTCTTCGATTGGAGGCTAAGTTTCCCCTCTATTTCTTCCTTTAATGCTTGAAGCGATATGACTAACTCACTTTTTTGGTCTTTATTTTTCAATAAAGCTTCGGTTCCTTCTAACTGAAACAATTGACGTGCATAGTCCACTTGTTCTTCACTACGTTGATGGTAGTGCTTGACGGTATCCGCAATTTCGCGCAAATAATAGCGACGATCTGGTGGGATAATCACGTTTTGTTTTTCAACTTCTGCATCGGTTGAAAAGCTACTAGACCAATCCTTCTGAAGCTTCTGGTTTATTTTTTGAACGAGAGCAGCAAATACTGCGTTCGTTCCCGGGTCATGGAATTGACTCGCAATCGTGCCGTACACTGGCATTGTTTCTAAATCTTCATGAAATAAGCCGTGACTACGTTGGTATTGCTTTTGCACTTGTTTCTTCGCATCTTCTGAGCCTTTTCGCTCAAATTTATTGATCACAATTAAATCCGCAAAATCAATCATATCTATTTTTTCGAGCTGAGAAGGTGCGCCAAATTCACTCGTCATGATGTACATTGAGACGTCTGAGATTTCACTAATTTCCGCATCTCCTTGACCAATTCCGCTCGTTTCGATGATAACCAGATCAAAGCCAGCTGCTTTCACCACATTGATTCCATCACGAATCGCAAGTGAAAGCTCAGATTTCGATCCTCTCGTCGCAAGTGAACGCATATAGACGCGATCACTAAAAATGGCATTCATGCGAATTCGATCCCCTAACAGTGCTCCACCCGTTTTTTGTTTCGTCGGATCAATCGATAACACCGCTACTTTTTTATCCGGTAGCTCATTTAAAAAGCGACGAATAAGCTCATCGGTTAAGGAGCTTTTACCTGCGCCACCCGTTCCGGTAATACCTAGTACGGGAATCTTTTTAGCAAGAGCTTGCACTTCCTCAAGTACTTTTTCCGTCGTAGCCGCCTGTCCTTTTTGGTCAACACCCAGTTCAGCTAAGGAAATCAGCTTACTGATAGCTGTGATTTCTCCTTCTTTCAGCTTATCAATCTCCACATGAACATCTTCTCCAATAGTGGAAAAGTCACATTCTTCCATCATCGAGTTAATCATGCCCTGAAGACCCATTATTCTTCCATCTTCCGGTGAAAAAATACGCGCAATACCGTACGAGTGAAGTTCGTCTATTTCACGCGGTAGAATAACTCCGCCACCACCTCCATATATGCGAATATGACTGGCGCCTCTCTCCTTTAATAGATCGTACATATATTTAAAATATTCGACATGTCCCCCTTGATAGGACGAAACAGAGATCCCTTGAACGTCTTCTTGAACCGCAGCGTTAACCACTTCCTCCACTGAGCGATTATGACCAAGATGAATGACTTCCGCTCCACTCGCTTGCAGAATGCGTCTCATAATATTAATCGAGGCATCGTGACCATCAAATAAACTAGATGCTGTTACAAAACGGACGGCGTGTTTCGGTTTATAGATTTCAACTGTATTCATCTTTCTCCCCCTGTCTTTGACTGAATCCCTGATAATAATAAGTTGGTTTGAATCTCGATATACTCATCTAATGTGAAGCGTTTATGCAATGCCCAGCGACGAAATGCCCACATTTGTCCTTGAACAAAAATATTTTGTGCCAGCATATGCACTTCTTTTTCATCAAAAGTAAACAACTCACGCTCAATACATTTCTGAACCAACTCTTCAAACATCCCCACCATTTCAAGTTCCTTTTTCAATACGTATGGAAGTGCATCTTTAGAAAGCGATTTCACTTCTTGGTACATTACTAACACTTCATCTTGTAATTCATCCATAACGCGAAAGTAATGAGCAATCCCGATTTTAAGATTCTCAATCGTCCCGGCATTCACATTCATTTCCTCTAGCTTTTTCTTCACACCTTCATAAATGTTGTCACACACTAAGTACAACACATCTTCCTTTTGACCAATATATTCATATAAAGTTCCAATACTGAAACCGGCTGCTTTTGCAATCTCCCTCGTCGTCGTCCGATGAAACCCTTTCTCCTTAAAAAGCGTCACCGCTCCCCGTATCATTTCATCTCGCCGTTTCTGCACGAGTCGTTGATCCTTAACCGAAGCATGAATCTCTCTTTTCGACCTCAACACCAACCACCCCCTTATCAATCCAAAAGCGAAAGTGGCTCGCTCTGAGGCGATAGGCAAATGGAAAACTCGGAGGTGATGCCTGCATCACTGGAGAGTTATCCATTTGACCCCGAGCCTCAAGCCACTGTAGCTAGACGCATCCAAAAGCGGAGGCGGGTCGCTCAGCAGCGACGGGCAAATGTTAGACCGTGGAGAAGGTCCTGACCTTCGTAACGGGCTGTTATTTGTCCCACAGCTGCTACCCGCCGTAGCTAGACGCATCCAAAAGCGAAAGTCGCTGCTCTGAGCCACATAGAAAAGCGTAGCCGGGCTTTAATGTCTCACACTAAAACCGCCACGCCCCCGCAACTACTTCCGAATTCCCGCCTCGTCATCCCCCGAATCGAAAGCGAGAACTTTCTTTATCCATCTATTCAGGTCCTATTGCTTGGTAAAACGATTATCGTAAACCCCTTTGCTTACCGTTACTTATTTCGTTACCATCCGTGAAATAACGAGGCGCTGAATTTCTTGTGTACCTTCATAGATTTGCGTGATTTTCGCGTCACGCATATACCGCTCAACCGGATAATCTTTCGTATATCCATAGCCGCCGTAGATTTGCACCGCTTCTGTTGTTACCTTCATCGCCGTGTCGCCTGCCATTAATTTACTCATCGCTGATTCTTTTCCGTATGGAAGACCTTTTGATTCTAACCACGCGGCTTGATAAGTTAATAATCTTGAAGCTTCAATGCCAGTTGCCATATCTGCTAACTTAAAAGAGATTCCTTGGTTTCTTGAAATTGGTTTACCAAACTGTTCCCGTTCTTTTGCGTAAGAAATAGAAGCATCTAGGGCTCCTTGAGCAATTCCGACGGCTTGAGCGGCGATCCCGTTCCGACCACCATCAAGGGTCATCATCGCGATTTTGAATCCTTCGCCTTCTTGACCAAGCAGATTTTCTTTTGGTACTTTACAATCCTCAAAGACAATTTCCGTTGTTGGTGAAGAACGAATACCTAATTTCTTCTCTTTCTTGCCTACAGAAAATCCTGCGAAGTCCTTTTCAACGATGAATGCACTCGTTCCACGTTGTCTTTCTGATGGATCAGTTAAAGCAAACACCACATAGGTATCGGCAATTCCTCCATTAGTAATGAAGATTTTACTGCCATTTAAAATGTATTGATCGCCATCTAATCGAGCTGTTGTTTTCATACCTCCTGCATCTGATCCAGAACCCGGCTCAGTTAAGCCATACGCTCCAATTTTTTCACCTTGAGCCATTGGTCGTAAGTATTTTTGTTTTTGCTCTTCTGATCCGAACTTATAAATAGGCCATCCTGCCAATGAAGTATGAGCTGACAAGGTTACCCCGGTTGATGCACATACTCTAGAAAGCTCTTCTACTGCGATACAATAGGCTAAATAATCACTACCGATTCCACCATATTCTTCTGGCCAAGGAATTCCGGTCAAGCCTAATTCAGCCATTTTATCGAAAATTTCCCGATCAAATCGTTCTTCTTCATCGCGTTCTGCGGCCGTTGGAGCAACCTCATTCATGGCAAAATTTCGCACCATTTTTCTGATCATTTCATGTTCTTCTGATAAGCGGAAATCCATTTTTACTCCTCCTGAATGTATGTCTATTCACATCTTTTTTTAAGGCTCTTTTCGTATACATTGTGGCTATTTCCTCTTATTTTTGATTAAATCTTCCTTTTCACTGTTGATTCCCCTCAAAAATAGACGAAATCATGCCCGAAACAAAGCTATTTCATTGATGACAAACTGATTCGAAAAGCCACAAACTTTGCGAAAACAGCCTTTTTTAAAACAAGTCAGTTTTCGCAGCAGTATATACCGTTTAAAAAATCAATTTCGGTGCATCTTTCCCTATTTAACAGAAACGAATTCACGGGAAGAATGTAGGGCTCGAGCGAATAGTGAATGAGATAGCAACAAGATAGATGAAAAGAACCTAAGGTAAAATCTCTTACTTTAGTAAATGCTTACTTAAAACAAGTCGTTGAATTTCACTTGTTCCTTCGTAAATTTCGGTTACTTTTGCGTCACGGAACAAACGCTCAACCGGATATTCTTCTGAATAGCCATATCCACCAAACACTTGAACGGCTTCGATCGTCGCATCCACCGCTGTTTTCGAAGCAAATAACTTAGCCATAGATGCTTCTTTCCCACATGGCAAATCATTGGCGCGAAGATTGGCTGCTCGGTAAACAAGAAGCTTAGATCCTTCAATGGCGGTGGCCATATCAGCTAATTTAAAGCCTACTCCTTGCTGCGCCGCTATAGGTTTACCAAACTGTTTGCGCTCATTTGCATAATTCACACTATGTTCTAACGCTGCTTCAGCAATCCCTAATGCTTGAGCTGCAATGCCAATTCGTCCAACATCTAGGTTTGCCATCGCAATTTTAAAGCCTTCACCTTCTTGACCAAGCAGGTTTTCAGCCGATATTTTCATATTTTCAAAGGTTATCTGAACAGTTCTCGATCCATGTAAACCCATTTTCTTCTCATCTTTGCCTATAAGAAGTCCTTCTGTATCCTTTTCAACGATAAAAGCTGACACTCCTTTGCTTCCTCGAGTAGGATCGGTTGTGGCAAAAACAATATATGTATCAGCTACTCCACCATTGGTAATAAACACTTTACTGCCGTTTAGAATATAGGAATCCCCTTGCTTAACCGCCTTTGTTTTTAAGCTTCCTGCATCTGACCCAGCTCCTGGTTCCGTTAGACAAAAGGCGCCAAGGTATTCTCCTGAAGCAAGTTTCGGGACATATTTTTGCTTTTGTTCTTCATTTCCGAAGTACAGAATAGGATTCGTTCCAACGGATGTGTGAACCGATAAAATCACCCCGACGGTTGCACTAACCTTTGATAACTCGTGAATCGCTAAAATGTAAGACGTAAAGTCCATTTCTGAGCCGCCGTACTTTTCAGGAATCGTAATCCCCATTAAGCCGAGATCCGCCATTTCTTTCAATAACTCTCTTGGAAATTCTCCTTGCTCCATGCTTTCTACATAAGAAGCAACTTCCGTTTGGGCAAAATCACGAACCATTTTTCTCATCATTTCCTGTTCTTCTGTCCAGCGTAATTCCATCTGTTCTCCCCCTCTGTTCGTTCACGTATCCTCCAGCGGTCGTCTCTAAATTCTTAAGACTCGTAGCTGTAAAAACCTCTGCCTGTTTTCTTGCCGAGCCAGCCTGCTTTTACATATTTACGTAGAAGTGGACATGGACGATATTTATCATCCCCAAAACCCTCGTGAAGCGTTTCCATAATATAGAGACAAGTATCTAAACCGATAAAATCAGCTAGCGTTAATGGTCCCATTGGGTGGTTCATTCCAAGCTTCATCACTTCATCAATCGCTTCTTCCGTCGCCACACCTTCGTATAAGGTGAAAATCGCTTCATTAATCATCGGCATTAGAATTCGATTGGAAACAAACCCTGGAAAGTCATTCACTTCTACAGGTACTTTCTTCAATGCTTTAGTCATGTCTTCAACAGACTGATAGACTTCATCCGCCGTCGCCAGACCCCGAATAATCTCAACAAGCTTCATCACTGGCACTGGATTCATAAAGTGCATACCAATCACTTTTTCTGGACGCTTCGTCGCTGCGGCGATTTCAGTAATCGGTAGCGAAGACGTATTCGTGGCTAAAATCGCATCCTCTTTCGCAATAGTGTCTAATTGGGCAAAGATTTGCGTTTTGATTTCCATATTTTCCACCGCTGCCTCGATGACAATGTCCACTTCACTTGCGTCCTCCAACGAAGTTGACGCATGCAATCTAGATAGCACCTCGGTTTTCTCAGCCTCTGATAAACGACCCTTCTCCACCGAACGGGAAAGGTTTTTCGAAATAACGCCAAGGCCCTTAGCTACAAATTCCTCTTTTAGGTCGTTTAATTTCACTTCAAACCCTGCTTGAGCACATACTTGCGCTATGCCAGAACCCATTTGTCCTGCTCCGATTACCATTACATTTTTTATATTCATACCTATCTCCCCCTTTGTGCTGACCTTGCATTTCTTACGCTTTTGGTACCTCGATCATAATCGCATCTCCTTGCCCCGTTCCTGAACAAATAGACGCAATTCCAATTCCACCACCCCTACGCTTTAATTCATAAGCTAAGGTTAAAATAATCCGTGCTCCACTTGCTCCAATTGGATGACCAAGTGCAACGGCTCCACCATTCACATTGACTTTTTCTTGATCTAAATTTGCAATCTTCCCACTTGTTAACGCAACCGCAGCAAAGGCTTCGTTAATTTCAAATAGATCAATTTCTCCTAGTGACTTCCCTGTTTTTTCTAGAAGCTTATTGATGACTAGGCCAGGTGTCTCCGGGAAATCTTGTGCTTCAACTGCTACCGTTGTATGCCCAATAATCGAAGCCAGTGGCGTTTTTCCTTCTTGTTGTGCTCGTTCTTCGCTCATTAAAACAAGAGCCGCCGCTCCGTCATTCACGCCAGGCGCATTTCCTGCCGTAATCGAACCATCCGCGTCAAAAACAGAATTTAATTTTGCCAGACGTGCAATTGAGGTATCTTTTCGAGGCGCCTCATCATGCTCCACAATAATTGGATCTCCCTTACGCTGAGGCACTTCAATTTTGACGATTTCTTCAGCGAATACTCCATTTTCCATTGCTTCGATCGCCCGTTGGTGACTTCTATACGCCCATTCATCTTGTTGCTCACGTGTAATATTATGTTTCGTCGCTGTCCGATTGCCATAGGTCCCCATATGAACGCCTTCAAAACAACACATTAACCCGTCATGTAGCATTAAGTCTTTCACTTGATTATCGCCCATCCGGAATCCCCAGCGTGCTTTCGGAAGAGCATATGGCGCATTGGACATGGATTCCATTCCTCCTGCGACAATGACTTCCTCGTCCCCAGCACGAATAATTTGATCTCCTATCGTGACACTTCTCATTCCCGAAGCGCACACTTTATTAATCGTTTCCGTTTGGACTTCCCATGGCAAGCCTGCATGACGAGCTGCTTGTCGAGATGGAATCTGCCCTTGTCCTCCTTGAAGAACGGACCCTAAAATCACTTCATCTACTTGCTGTCCTTCTACTCCCGAGCGCATAAGTGCTTCTTTCACAACAAACCCGCCCAATTCTGATGCGGTAAAAGAACTTAAATTCCCCCCAAGCTTGCCAAAAGGTGTTCTTGCCCCGTCAATAATGACTGTTTTCGCCATAATAAAATTCCTCCCCCTATTATTCGTAAACGCTTACATAAATTGAAACCTTAATGTTCAGAGATGTATGTCTCCTCTCTTTGAGCTCCTGACTGAACGCTCGCTCAATCGAATGAGTTAAAGAGAGGGACCTCTGTCCCAATCTACAAATTTAATTTCCATCCTCTTCTATTATAGAAAAGATTAGGAGAAATATAAATTCATTTGCTTAGATTTTTTAAAATATTTTGAATTATACAGCGAAAATGAAGAATATGTCGTTGCCCGCTAGAATCGGAGTTGCAGGTGTTCATTCAGGCAACAGCGAATATCAAAGGTTCACTTCGTATACCTTGTGTTGCTCTTGATACGCAAAGGATAAATCAAGCATGAATTTTGAAAATAGCTACTAGTGAATAGGTGAAAAGATTACGCTTCGAAGAGAAAAACGTAATCCAATCATCTTTGTGACAGCTTCTATTTAAAAATTATTTAGGATACGAGCTTCGTTTCACCAGGTGTTCCACAAACCGCTTTTTCTAACAACTCCGCTACATCATAGGTCGCTACGGTTTCTTCAACTTCCTTCGCCTTCGTTCCATCTGAAAGCATGGTTAAGCAATATGGACAACCGGAAGAAATCACCGATGGTTTCACCTCTAGTGCTTGTTCGGTCCGGGCAACATTCACGCGGTGACCTGTATCTTCTTCCATCCACATTAAGCCTCCACCCGCTCCACAGCACATGCCTTTTTCACGGTTTCGTTCCATTTCTAGCAGCGTAACCCCTTTAATGGATTGAAGAATCTCCCGTGGTGGTGAGTAGACTTCGTTGTATCTGCCCAAATAACAAGAATCGTGGAAGGTGATTTTTTCATTGACTTCGTATTGTGGCTTCAATCGGCCTTCTTTAACAAGATCCGCTAGAAGCTCGGTATGATGGTACACTTCCGCTTCGAATCCAAAATCCGGATACTCATTTTTAAAGATATTGTATGCGTGTGGGTCAATCGTCACAATTTTCTTGACTTCATTTTTCTCGAACTCTGCAATATTTCCGGTCGCAAGCTCTTGGAATAAAAATTCATTTCCAAGACGTCTCGGTGTGTCTCCAGAGTTTTTCTCTTTATTTCCTAAAATCGCAAATTTCACGCCTGCTTCATTCATTAATTTAGCAAACGCCAGCGCGATTTTTTGACTGCGGTTATCAAAGGCACCCATGGAGCCGACCCAGAATAAGTATTCAAAGTCTTCTCCTGCTTTTTTCAATTCTTTCACCGTCGGAATCGCAACATCTTCACGTGCTTCACGCCAGTTCTCTTTTTCTTTACGGTTTAGTCCCCATGGATTTCCTTGGCGCTCAATGTTTTGCATCGCACGCTGCGCATCGGCATCCATTTTCCCTTCTGTTAACACAAGATAACGACGAAGGTCGATGATTTTATCGACATGCTCATTCATAACTGGGCATTGATCTTCACAGTTACGACACGTCGTACAGGCCCAAATTTCTTCTTCCGTGATGACATCGCCAATTAAGCTTGGGCTATAAGCAAGTCCCGCCGCCGCTTCTTCTGCTGCTTGAGTCGCACTTGCTAGTGCAATTTGGTTTCCTTTTGTGTTAGAAAACGCAAAAGTCGGTACCCAAGGTTGTTTTGACGTAACTGCCGCCCCGTGATTGGTTAAATGATCACGCAGCTTCACAATCAAGTCCATCGGCGAAAGCATCTTCCCTGTTCCGGTCGCTGGACACATATTCGTACAACGTCCACATTCCACACAGGCATAGAAATCAATCATTTGATGTTGTGTAAATTCTTCGATCTTTCCAACACCAAACGTCTCTTGAGATTCATCTTCAAAGTCGATTTTGCTTAATTTTCCTGGATTATCTAAACGATTGAAGTAAACATTCGCTGGTCCAGCAATTAAATGAGCATGCTTAGACTGTGGAACATATACTAAAAAGGCTAATAAGAATAATAAATGAATCCACCATGAGATATAGAAAATTACAATAGAAGCTGTCTCACCGATCCACCCTGAAGCTGCCGCAACTGCCGATGCAATCGGTTCTGTCCACGAAAGCTCTTCTCCGTGCCAAATTAGGCCCATTCCATTTCCAACAAGAACCGATAGCATTAATCCACCGATGAAAATTAAGACAAGCCCACTCTTAAACCCACGCTTTAAACGAACTAGTTTTTCAACATAGCGACGATAAAAGGCCCAAATAACCGCCACTAAAATGGTTAAGGTAACGATTTCTTGGAAAAACGTGAAGCCTGAATATAACGGTCCAAGTGGCAAATGGGAGCCAGGCGCCAATCCCTTCCAAATAAAATCGATTGCTCCAAATTGAACAAGAATAAATCCATAGAAAAACATTACATGAATCGTTCCACTTTTCTTATCCTTCAATAACTTCTTCTGACCAAACACATTGACCATAATTTTATTGAAGCGTTCTTTAAAATTTTGGTCAAACTCTACTTTTTTACCTAATTTAATGAACTGAATTCTCGTTCTGACCACATATACAAATAAACTAAGAGCGTAAGCGGTTACAAGAATGAACGCAATCCAGTTTGCAATTAATAATCCTGTGCCCATGTATTCTTCCTCCCCCTTTGTTGTCTACACTTTTGAAAACCATTTTAATTTTCAGAATGTTCCTTAGTTCCATTATATAATGAATGAGCATTCAGTCAATGGTTTTTGTCGTTTCTTTTCCACATTTCTTCCCCTTAAATGTGCGTATTCTCATACAATTCACCATTTTTCTTCATATCCCTGCTAAATCGAATATTATTTTTTTTCATAATTCAAGCAATTATCGTTTGAATTTAAATTTTTCATTTTAATAAAGCCTTGCTAATCAGAGGTATTAATTACCGCTCCAACTGATTTAGTCAATTATCCACAGGAAGCTTAAACAGGACCATAAGTTGGGAAATAAGATGCACTGATGACCTAAATTGTTGCACTTACCACCTTTTTTGTTGCATTCCACCCTTTTCTCTCTGTTTGCGTCCAACTTGAACGGGAAGTTTTTAAGTATAGGGGTTCAGGGACATACTAACAATACTGATGGTGAAAGAGGGAATTTTATGTGGTGGCTAATCATAATAACCGCCCTGCTCATTTGGGTCGTGGCAGATTTATCTTTAGGAAAGTATTTTTTTAAAAAAAAACTGACTACGCGTGAGTATCCGGAGCGGCAGAGTCAGATCGAGTTTTATTCCAGCGGTCCGCAACTTTTCCAGCAAATGTTTGTTGATTTTCAGCAGGCACAAAAGAGTATACATGTCTTGTTTTATGCTGTGGAAGATGATTCATTTGGACTCGAATTTCTTGCGTCTTTAGAGGACAAGGCACGCCAAGGATTAACCATTCGATTGGTTATGGATCGACTTGGTAGCCTAAAAATAAAAAAATCGCTCGTCCAGCGCCTAGAAAAGAATGGTGTTCATGTCCAATTTTCTCTTAAGCCACGACTACCGTTTTTACTCTTTTCCATTCAACAACGTAATCACCGGAAAGTGACAGTGATTGACGGAAAAATTGGATATTTGGGGGGCTACAACGTTGGATTACAATATGTTGACCAGGGTAAAAAACATCTTTCACCGTGGCGAGACTATCATCTTCGCATCAAAGGCGAGGGGGTTCAAGATCTTCAGCGTGAGTTTTTATTTGAGTGGAATGATTCCACCTTATTTGAAGATTCGTCGCTTTTCCCGCCGCTACCTAAAGAAAAAATGGCGCATCAATTCTATCCAAGCGAAGGGGTAAAGCTTGAGGATTTATTTTATGACCTTATCGAAAAAGCAGAGCAGACGCTCATTATCTGCACGCCCTATTTCATCCCAACTCCCAAGCTGGAGCAAGCCCTTATCAGAGCCTTAGAACGCAGGGTTGAGCTTCGGATTCTCGTTCCACAAGAGGCAGATCATGTCTTAGTGAAAGAAGCCTCTTTTAAGCATTTTCGAAAAATCATTCCACTCGGGGCAAAAGTTTTTCAATATAAGGATGGCTTCTTTCACGGGAAGGTCTTTGTTGTTGATAAGAAAATTGCTGATGTCGGGACAGCAAACTTTGATAAACGTAGCTTGTTTTTGAATTTTGAGTTGAATAACATAATATCGGACCTAGGGCTTATCGAACAGATTGTCCGCACCATCGAAACCGACGTTGAAAAGTCTCATCACTTAACAGCGCAGGAATTAAAGCAAGTAGGTATTCAGGTGCGCATAAAAGAATTTTTTGCTAGCATCTTCTCTTATTTTTTATAGAAATAGTCTATTCAAGCAAGCTTGATTCTGAACAATGACGAATTCTTGTTTGACATCTACATGAAAAAGGGGAAATACATTCACATGAAAATACGATTCGGTTTTGTTGCCAACGCACTAGAACTTTGGGATGCTAGCCCTTCAAAGACAGTCACCTTCAAACGATATCAGCAGCTTGGCGAAAAGGAAGGCCAGGAGAAATTATTAGAAGTGACCTCTCTTAATCTTCAACATACGAAACGAATTCTCTACTATTTAGCGGCACATGAGATCCCGCTTTACCGCTTTTCTAGTTCGCTTGTCCCACTGGCCACACATCCTGAAGTAGCGTGGGATTTTATTACCCCTTTTCGAGAAGAGTGGGCAGAGCTTGGTCGACTTGTCCGCCAATTTTCCATTCGCCCGAGTTTTCATCCTAATCAGTTCACTTTATTCACCAGTTCGCGTCAACAGGTCACCGACAACGCTGTTGGTGGTATGCAGTTTCACTATGACATGCTAAAAGCCATGAGCATTGAAGAACAGGCAGTGGTTAATATTCACATCGGCGGCAGTTACGGAGATAAGAATGGTACTCTCGTTCGCTTTTATGATAATCTTCAATTGTTACCAAAAGAAGTGAAAGATGTGATGACGCTTGAAAACGATGATAAAACCTATAATGTCGAGGAAACATTGACGGTGTGTCAAGAAGAAAACATTCCGATGGTGCTCGATATTCACCATCACGTAGCGAACCCAACCGCCGGCCCAATCGAAGATTACATAGCCGATATCTTTGCTACTTGGCAGCACCGCAAGTTAATTCCCAAGGTTCATATCTCCTCTCCGAAATCAGATAACGCCTTTCGTGCACACGCTGATTATGTAGACGCCCGGTTTATTGAAGGATTTTTTGCGGCACTAAGAAAGTTCGATACCGACGTTGATTTTATGATTGAAGCGAAAAGCAAGGATTTGGCGATGCGGCAGTTAATTGAGGATCTTTCATCTATTCGAGGGGTCAAGCGGATTGGCGGCGGGACCCTCATGATGTAAGGCTTCTTTCGTTACGCTTGTGGCGATTGAGCCTAAAATAGTGGGATTCCCCAGCTTGTCAAAGACTACACCGGCAAGACATGAAAAAAATGTTCAAAGTTCAGCTAGTTCTGATTAATTGACCATTGAAATAACTACTTTTGAAGAATCAGGCCCGTATATTCCTAATGTATGTCTACTTTAAACGCTTTTTTGTGAATTTTTTTGCTCCTCGCACGAAGATAGTACAGGCAGTAGGGCTTCTTCGAGGTAATTCTTATTTTTTGTAGGAATCACCATTTTCCTGTTTGGATAAGAGCACAAAAGCATACAGGCAAGGGTCATATTCCTATTCGTATCAGTTAATTATCTGTGATATAGCTTTGATTCGGGCATCATTTCGTCTGTTTATGATAGAAATCAACAATGAAATGGAGGATTTAGTCAAAAATCAGATGAAATAGCCACAATGTATACGAAAAGAACCTTGCGAAAAAAAGACAAACATAAAGAGTACCTTGATTCAAAGGTACTCTTTTGTCATGCCGTTATAATGGCTAATTCATCAAGGTTAAAATGTACTCATAGGCTTTAAATCCAAGATAAATCCCGACAATCCCCATTATTCCTGCGAGTGCAGGTGGGGCAGGAATCGGTAATTTTAGTAAAGCAAATACAAATCCGACGATAAAGCCGGTTAAAATGGCAAGTAAGACAACTTTCATATTGTTCCCTCCATCAGTTTTATAGGTTTAGCCTTTCCCTATTCCCTTACTATTATGAAAGAAAACAAAATGAGTCCCCTCCGCCGTTCTTCTTAACTGACTGTTTTCGCAAAGATTGTGGCTTTTGTTATACTTTGTTGCTATTGGCACAAAGAAAAAACAGGAAGTAAGTTTTTTTCGAGTAATTTCTTATTTTTTATCTAGAAGTGGAAAAGTTTTCATTAGGAAAAGAGCACGAAGTCATACAACTCAAGGGATATATTCCCATTCGAAAAGTCACAATTTAAACTAAAATAAACCCGAGAGAATCTTCAATCTCTCGGGTTGAGACATTTACATTTTTTCTGGAGCAGATACGCCAATCAATGCTAATGAATTTTGCAGCGTAATTTGAACTGTGCGAACTAACGCTAAACGAGCTTGTGTAAGCTCAGGGTTGCTATCATCTAAAACCTTGGCTGCATTATAGAAGCTATGGAAAGTTGAAGCCAATTCATTCACGTACGTCGCAATTCGATGCGGGGTACGGTTCAACGCTGAATCTGCCACAACAATTGGGAAATCACCTATTTTTTTCAGTAGATCAATTTCTTTTTCCTCTTTGATGAGAGAGAAATCGGCGCTTCCATCAATCGTCTTCCCTTGTTCACTTGCTTGACGCAGGATTGAAGAAATTCGTGCGTGTGCATATTGTGCATAATATACGGGATTTTCGTTTGATTGTGACACGGCTAAATCAAGATCAAAATCCATATGCGTATCGCCACTTCTCATCGCAAAGAAATAACGAACCGCATCGAGGCCAACTTCATCAACTAGTTCACGCATCGTAACTGCTTTACCCGTCCGTTTACTCATTTTCATCTTTTCACCATTTTTATAAAGGTGCACAAGTTGAATCACTTCTACTTCTAGCTTTTCCGGATTGAATCCAAGTGCCTCCACCGCTGCTTTCATGCGAGGAATGTAGCCATGATGGTCTGCACCCCATATGTTGATTAACACATCATGATCACGATCAAATTTATCTTGATGATACGAAATATCTGGTGTTAAGTAAGTGTAGGTGCCATCATTTTTAATCAGAACACGGTTTTTATCATCGCCAAATGACATTGAGTTGAACCAGGTTGCCCCTTCTTCCTCATAGACATGCCCATTTTCTTTTAACGTTTTTAAGGCATTGTCGATTTTCCCATTTTCGTAAAGGGATGTTTCTGAATACCAAACATCGAACGGAACTCGGAAGCTTTCTAAATCTTGTTTCAGCTTAGCCATTTCGAATTTTAACCCGTAAGCCCGGAAGAAATCAAAACGTTCTTTTTCATCGACTTGTACATATTTTTCTCCAAATTCACTTGCGAGCTCTTTTCCGATTCCAATTATATCGGCTCCTTGATAGCCGTCTTCTGGCATATCCTTTTCTAGTCCTAAAGCTTGGAAATAGCGAGCTTCTACAGAAAGTGCTAGATTATTTATTTGATTTCCGGCGTCGTTAATATAATATTCCCGAGTCACCTTATACCCCGCCTTGGCTAGAACATTTGATAAGGAATCACCCACCGCAGCCCCGCGTGCGTGACCGAGGTGTAAATCTCCTGTAGGATTAGCGGAAACAAACTCGACGTTCACTTTCTCGCCTTTTCCAGCTTGGGATTCTCCGTACTTTTCTTTTTGTTCTAAAATCGTTGGAATCAGCTCCGTTAAATAGCTGTTATTCATATGAAAATTAATAAATCCTGGGCCGGCGATATCAATCTTTTCAATTGACGCTTTTGTTTTATCAAAGTTGGCAACAATCTCATCCGCAATCATTCTTGGGGCCTTTTTGGCAACACGCGCGAGCTGCATCGCCATATTTGTAGAATAATCTCCGTGGGTCTTTTCCTTCGGTGTTTCTAGAATGACACTCGGAATTTGTTCTTCTGCGGCAAGTCCTGCTTTTAAGACCGCTTCTTTGATTTCAAGCTTTAACTTCTCTTGGACTACTTCGACGATATTCATGCTTCAACATCCTCCTTATATGTAAGTTTCATTTTATATGTGCCAACCACGGTTCCTTGCATGGATAAATCATATGTTAACAGAATTTCTCCATTTGAATCACTCTGTTGTTTATGGCGTAGATTTCTTGTTTTTGTTTCCAATAGAAAGGTTCCATGCGGACTTTCATATGATCCATTCATCGCTGATTCTCGCTGAAATGCTAAGCGCATCTTGACCGCTCCACCTCGCAAAATCAAGCCGGTGTCTTCTTTTATTTTAACAATCGTTCTGACTGTACCTTCTTCTAATACTTCCTCATATTTTAAAAAGGAGGCGCCTCCTTTTTGATAGTATCGGCCAAAAGTAGTGAAGGAGATGGACTCTTTTTCACCTTCTTGAGTGATATCTGTCGTCAGGTGAATTTTGACAGGGGTGTAATCCTGATCACGTTCTGTCAATGGATTCACTTCCTTTTCAGTATTTGTCTTTATAACTAATTAAGTATAAGAAGGTTTAAGCAAAAAAGCAATGATTCACCCAGAAGAATTGCTTTTAGACTTTCTATCTAGGCTCTTTGGATTAAAAAGGGAATATTAAGGTGCCTCTAAATTATTTATCTTGCCGCAAATAAATCAGTTTAAAAACTTTATTGGAATATAAATGGCTGTTTTCATGGGAGATGGTGACGGTTTGGTTCGTCAACATGGAGGTCCTCATTTACATGGTCGCTAAAGTCTAATAATAGTGGTCTCCCCTATTTCGCTGTTGATTTCCATCAGAATTAGATGAAAAGATGCCTAGAAACAAAGCTAAATCATCCATTGGTACTAATAGCGACAACCATTGCAAAAACAGCCTCTATCCTAAAACCGTATTCAATATAAAAGGCTGTTTTCGCAAAGATTGTGGCTTTCGAATAGGAATAGATTCCCTGATTTGTATGACTTCGTACTTTTTTCCTAATGAAAAATTATCTATTTCTAGATAAAAAATAAGAAATCCGTCTAAAAAATCTTACTGCCTGTTTTTTCTTTATGCCGATAGCAACAAAGTCTACGAAAAGAGCCATATCAAAAAAAACCCTTAGAAGTGTACCTCGCCACTTCTAAGGGGAATGGGATATTCGCTTCAACGGTCTATTTCATCCAACCTAAGAGCATTTCACGAATCAGCTTACTCGCTGTATTCGCTGTTTGTTCCGAGTTATCATAAATTGGGGCAACTTCCACTAAATCACAGCCGACAACCTTAACATTTGAACGAGCAATAGAATGAATCGATGCTAGTAGCTCTTTGGTTGTAATCCCACCGCAATCGACTGTTCCCGTTCCTGGTGCGTGTGCCGGATCGAGTACATCGATATCAATCGTCACATACACCGGACGTCCTGCTAAGGTTGGGAGGATTTCTTTTAACGGCTGATGCACATCAAATTTGGAGATATGCATGCCGTTTTCTTTTGCCCATTGAAATTCTTCCTTCATTCCCGAACGAATGCCGAAAGAGTACACATTTTTCGGCCCGATATGCTCGGCGATTTTCCGAATGGGCGTGGAGTGCGAAAGCGATTCACCTTCATACTCTTCACGCAAATCAGTGTGGGCATCCATATGGATAATCGCAAGATCTGGATATTTCTTAGCCATTGCTTTCATCACAGGCCAAGACACTAAATGTTCCCCGCCCATGCCGAATGGGATTTTCCCGTCGCTTAGAAGGTGATCCACATAATCTTCAATCATTTCGATGCTTCGCTGTGGATTGCCAAATGGAAGCGGGATATCCCCTGCGTCGAAATACTTCACTTCTTCTAGTTCGCGATCTAAGTACACACTGTATTCTTCTAGTCCAATCGATACCTCGCGAATACGAGTCGGACCGAAGCGAGAACCCGGTCGATAGCTAACCGTCCAGTCCATTGGCATACCGTAAAGTACGACCGCACTTTCGTCATAGGATGGATGACTTTTAATAAATACATTACCTGAATAAGCTTCATCAAAACGCATCAATGAGCACCCTCTTTTCTATTCTGTTAAATCTTTTACAAATTTCGGAAGTACAAAAGCAGCTTTATGAAGCTCTTTTGTGTAATATTTAGTATCGATTTCATGGAATCGATCTTCTTGAACTTCTAGAGGATTATGTTTTTTCGATCCTACTGTAAATGTCCATAAGCCACTTGGATACGTTGGGATGTTTGCGATATAAAGATTTGTAATTGGAAAAATTTCTTTTACATCACGTTGGACAGTACGGATTAGATCTGCTTTAAACCAAGGATTGTCCGTTTGCGCAACAAAGATCCCGTCTTCTTTTAGGGCCTTGGAGATACCTGCGTAAAATCCTTTGGAAAATAAGTTTACCGCTGGTCCCACCGGTTCAGTCGAGTCCACCATAATAACGTCGTAGATATTTTCACTTTGGGCGATATGCATGAAGCCATCGTCAACTTTCACTTCTACGCGCTCGTTCTCTAATTCACCTGCGATTTCTGGCAAGTATTGTTTGGAGTACTCGATTACTTTCCCGTCGATTTCGACAAGAACTGCTTTTTTCACGCTCGGATGCTTCAGCACTTCACGAATAACGCCTCCGTCTCCACCGCCAACAACAAGAACTGTTTCTGGGTTGGGATGTGTAAATAGCGGTACATGCGCGACCATTTCATGATAAACGAACTCGTCTTTTTGTGAGGTCATGACCATCCCATCAAGGAATAACATATTTCCCCATTCTGCTGTTTCTGCCATTTCTAATTTCTGAAAGTCGGTTTGTTCTGTATGTAATGTGCGATTAATTTTCATCGTAATTCCGAAGTTTTCTGTCTGTTTTTCTGTAAACCAAAATCCACCCATTTTTCATCTTCCTTTCTTAATTCCATCTCATCTATTCTTGTGTTTGCAAAGGCATCATTTTTATCCTTCCCCAACTACTTAAATACAAACATCAGAAAAAGTATAATCGAATCTAGCAAAATTACAAGGAAAATTTTCTGCTGGATTTGGTTTAAAACCTCTCTAATAGCTTCATACTAATAGTAAGATGCTACTCTACTATTCATAGAAAGAGTGAAATGAATGGAGCTAATGACGAACGAAAGGTTTCAACGAACACTTAAGTATGTAAGAGCCGCCCTTTTGATTGGCATGATTTTGGCGATTTTCCTACTTTCTTTATTTCTTGGTGTCTTATTATACGCCAAAATAAAAGGCCCACCACCTTTAGCTGTTCCTCAATCGACTCTCTATTATTCTGCTGATGAGGTGATTATTGGAGAGAGTAATAGTGGTGAGAAGCGCTATTGGGTCACACTCGATGACATCTCGCCTGCTCTGATTCAATCTACCCTCGCCGTAGAGGACAAAAGCTTTTATGATCATAATGGCTTTGATTTCAAACGAATTGCCGGCGCAGTATTAGCTGATGTTAAAGCGATGGCTAAAGTCCAAGGAGCTAGCACGATTACGCAACAGTACGCTCGAAATTTATATTTAAGCCATGATAAAACATGGCAACGAAAATTTAACGAAGCATTTTTTACAATCCGGATGGAAATGAATTATAGTAAAGCCGATATACTTGAAGGCTATTTAAACACGATTTATTACGGTCACGGTGCCTATGGAATCGAAGCTGCGAGTCAGTTCTATTTCGGTAAAAGCGCCAAAGAGCTTTCATTGGCTCAGTCAGCAATGCTTGCCGGAATTCCGAAAGCACCCGGTCATTACTCGCCAATCATAAACGAAGCAAAAGCAAAAGATAGACAAGCGATTGTATTATCCGAATTAGAGCGAGATGAAAAGATTACGCTGGCTGAGAAACAAGAAGCAAAACAGGAGGCGCTTGAGTACATCGGAAGGCATGAGCATTCTGTAAATGAAATTGCGGGTAGTTTTCAAGAAAGAGTCAAAAACATCCTCAAAAACCAGCTCAATATTGATGAAGCGGCACTTGAGTTGGGCGGATTAAGTATTTATACAACCTTAAATACGAAGCATCAAGAAGTTGCTGAAAAAGCGGTCAAGGATCATATGCCTGATACGGGACTTCAGGTCGGCTTCACATCGATTAATCCGAAAAATGGCTA
This sequence comes from Bacillus sp. 2205SS5-2, assembly GCF_037024155.1. Classification (NCBI taxonomy): domain Bacteria; kingdom Bacillati; phylum Bacillota; class Bacilli; order Caryophanales; family Bacillaceae; genus Bacillus; species Bacillus spongicola. The sequence continues at coordinate 53,047 of NZ_JAYKTS010000016.1, read as the reverse complement.
TGTGACCGCCATGGTAGGTGGTTTGGATTTTGAAGAAAGTCCGTTTAACCGAGCCGTCCAAGCCCAGCGCCAACCTGGTTCAACGATTAAGCCATTACTGTATTATGCAGCCTTAGAAACAGGGTTTACGCCCTCGACGACGATGAGAAGTGAATTAACCACCTTCAAATTCGACGATGGGCAAAGTGAATACACTCCTCATAATTATGACAATCGGTACGCTGATGGTTCAATCACCTTACCACAAGCCATTGGACTAAGTGATAATGTATTTGCAGTTAAAACCCATATGTTTATCGGAGAAGAGGCACTCGTTGATACGGCAAAAAAATTCGGACTAACCTCAGAAATCAAACCGAAACCTTCTGCAGCTCTCGGAACGTACGAAGCGTCGGTAATTGAGATGGTTAACGCCTATGCGTTATTAGCCAACGGTGGAAAAGAAATTCATCCCGTGTTCATTACAAAAGTAGTCTCTGCAGACGGAAAAATAATTTACGAGCACAAGCAGAAAAAAGAACAACTGCTGAACCCAGATTTAGCCTTTGTCCTCACCCATATGATGGAAGGTACCTTTGACCCTAAGTTAAATGAAGATTATGCTCGTGTAACCGGTAGTACGGTGCTAGATGAGATCACGCGTACCTACTCCGGTAAATCCGGAACAACTAATTGGGATAACTGGATGATCGGGTCCTCCCCTCAATTAACAGCAGGCGTCTGGACGGGGTATGATGACGGTAGCAGACTCACTAAAACCGAAGATAAGTATCCCGCTAAATATGTGTGGGCACAATTTATGGAAGAAGCGTTAAAAGAGGAACCTGTGAAAGAATTCAAACCAACGGGCAATGTGGTCGGCGTAATGATCGACCCTCATAACGGAAAACTCGCGACCGAGGATTGCCCGGTCGCCCGCGAAACATATTATGTAATAGGTACTGAGCCAGAAGAGTATTGTTATGACCATATTGAATCACCAACTGAACCTAAAGAGAAGAAAGACAAGAAAAAAGAAGGAAAATCCTTATTTGACCGATTTGTCGATTTCTTCTCGTAGAATTTCGACAGATGAAATCCTTTCCTACTGAAAACTTCTTCACTTCTAGATAAAAAGTAAGAAATCAGTTTTTTTGTTGCACTACCACTATAAAACAGTAAGAAACCTCGGGCGTGTGCACTGCCCGAGGTTTTTTCCGTTGAAGCATGGCCCGTCCCTCTTTTTCATACGATAGGAGGGGCTTTTGTTACGTCTAGTGGATTTTTTGTTGCACTAGCTCTCTTTTATGTTGCACAAATCAGTTTTTTTGTTGCACTGCACATAAAAAAGAAAAAACCTCAGGCTTGTGCGGAACCCGAGGTTTTTTCATGTCCTAGCTTTACATCTGTGCTGATGTGTTTTTAGTTTACTTTGTTTCCCTTCGTTGAGCAAGATGTGAACGAAGCTTTCAAAAAAATGTCATAGTTTGTTCACGTTATTGTAAAAATATAGGTTATTTTTCTAACCCTTTTTTTAATTCATCATTTGAAGCGTTCCACATATCCTCATTGTGACTTCTTAAGAATTCAGCTAATACTACTTTTGAACTTTCATCCATCTCGTCGACCATGATTTTACGCTTCAATGATTTGTCCATTTTATTCACATGATCTGGTAGAAATTTATAACCACGTCTTTTTTCACGGTTCACAACCATCTCGCAAGCCGTCACTCCTGCATAATACGGTCCCTCTTGCTTTCGATCAATCGTGACCCAGACTAACCAATACGCTTTTCCTCCTGCAGAATCATCGCGGTTGGTTGTGAACTTAATCCCCTTTTCAGCCACACTGCGGGCATGCATCGCCCCTACATCGATGACAGCTTCTTTTTCTTCTACATCAATAATCACGGGCGAAATATTGTCCAAGGTTAACGACCCTACCCCATACCCGCCATGTCCATCGGTCGGATCGTTTTTAATAATATTAAAGCCCACTTTTTTCTTTTTATTCTCTTCCATTTGTACATCCTCCTTTTCTTTAACTTTAATTCACTAAAAAAAACTACTATAAAACAAAATAAAAGCGTTATTGACAGTGGAGATTCCTATTTCTAAAAATGGCCAAATCGTATATTGGTCTAATGGTGTAATGACCATGATCAAGAAAATCACGATTCCATATTGTTCGTATTTAACTAGAGTTGGCCGAACTCTAGGCGAAACAAGATCTTCAATAATGCGGTAGCCATCTAGTGGAGGGAATGGCAATAAATTAAACACGAATAATAATATATTCAAGTAGCCCATTGTGTTAAAAAGATCAACTAAGAACGACATAATCTCTGAGCTTCCTCCAAAATTCACTAGGAGAAACAAGATTCCATATGAGATAAACGCAATAATAAAGTTGCTAAGCGGGCCAGCTGCGGTCACCAAAATACTATGTAAACGTGGTCGTCTCAAATTAAAACGATTGACCGGAACCGGACGTGCCCACCCAAATCCAGCGATTAAAATTAAAATCGTCCCAAATGGATCTAAATGTTGAATCGGATTGAGTGTTACCCTCCCCTTTTTTGCGGCGGTATCATCCCCAAATTTCAATGCTGTATAAGCATGAGCAAACTCATGAACCGTAAACGCTACAATCAGCGCGATAACGATAAATGGTAGCTCCTCTAACGAAAAACGTAATATGCTTTCTAAAAAGTCCAAGTCCTTCTACTCCTTCTAAGAAAATAATTATGTACGGTTGCTTGAATTCATTTGCTGAAAAAAATAGACTAGTAAAGAACAACTAATTTGATTGTACCAAATTTTGTACGCTGGAGGAATGAATCATGCCTTACGTTACGGTAAAAATGCTTGAAGGGCGCTCTGATGAACAAAAAAAAGCACTCGTTGAGAAGGTGACAAATGCTGTTAGCGAAACAACAGGTGCTCCTGAGGAAAAGATCGTCGTGTTTATTGAGGAAATGTCGAAGCAACATTATGCCGTTGGTGGCAAACGCTTAAGCGATGAGTAAGAGGATAAAACTAAAGGTGGCTTGAACGTCTTTTGTTATTTGATGGACCTCTAGCTGCTGGTGCTTGTTTTAGCCCCAAAATTCATTTTAGAAAAGGCTGACTTCCAACGAAAGTCAGCCTTTTCCTATCAAATCCAATTATTGAATTGTTTTCAACCCTTCAATATACGCATAGGCTTCATCAATTTCTTCCATCGTATATTTTTGCTTGCTCTTTAAAGTAAAAACTTTTTCCGCCACTTCCTCTTTGACAAGCTCGTCAAAATACAAAACAGTCGATACAAGCTCTAAAAAGCGAGAAGGCTCATCATTCATCTTCGATAGGCAAAGATCTAAATTCGGCATGTCCTGCTCATACAGAGTTAGAAAGTCCTTCCCCTCTTCTGTTACCGTGTATCGATATTGAAAGTAACCGCCCTTTTTCTCTTTCACTTCTTGAATAAAACCCATATCACAAAGCTCTTCTACTCTCTGTGTTAATTCCTCTGAATACGGTCCGAAAAAATGAAACTGAAACTTTTCTTGAAACGGAAAAGTCAGTTTTTTCGAAATATATATCATTTTTTGTAGCTTTTTGCGCCCGACTACTTCTCCAGAAGCCAGCAAAGCCCCAACGATTTTAGCATGATCTTTTAGCACATTGTTCATCTCCTACTTCTATACTTCTCAAGGATTAAGGCTGTTTTGGCAACAGGATATACTCCAGTTTACTAATAGGTATCGCAGCATCGTCTCGTAATTTTTCCAGACCGAAATCACACCGAAAAGAGACTAATTAAAAGATAAATCTAATATCTCCCGAATTTGTTTTTTGAGTTCGGGATGAGTTGAATCATCTGTTAGGAAATCTCCAGGAAAATAGAGTTTATGGTCGGTTCGCCTCTTCCCTGAAATTCCGCTCACAATGTGAGACTGTCTGGACAATTCTTTTAGCTCATTAGCTGGTGTTAATAGGTGAATTGGCAGACGTTCTTCCTCTTCGCCTGGACGATAAAAATCATATGGAAGATCCGACGATGAATCCATGACTAAGTAATAGTCAGGATCAATTCCAGCTTGTTGAAACAGCTTTTCTAGCTCTTTTGTTTTCTTGTACTCTTTAGCTGGATCGTATTCTACATATTTAAACAAGTTTCGATTCATAAATCGACAGGAAAGGTCTCGCAAAATAGCATCCTCTTCCTCCTGCCACATTTGGAAATAATAAAGAATAATGGCTTCATCTAAACGAATATAATCTTCAACCTCCACTTTTTCTTGAAACAACGAATAGAAATGAGTAGGATTTTGTTGAAACGTGTAACCATTTTCATATAGCCACTTCGCTCGATGTAGGATCTTCGTCAACACGACTTCAGCACTTCGCGTTACAGGGTGAAAATACACTTGCCAATACATTTGATAACGACTCATAATATAGTCCTCAACGGCATGCATTCCGCTTTGTTTAATCACGACTTGATCTTCACGAGGACGCATCACACGTAGTATGCGTTCCATATCAAAATGCCCATAGCTTACACCTGTAAAATAGGCATCTCGTTGCAAATAATCCATGCGATCAGCATCAATTTGACTAGAAATTAAACTGACGACTATTTTATTTTCTGAGGTTTTTTCGATAACTTCAGCGACTTTCTTGGGGAACTGCTCGTCCACACGTCGAAGACAAGAATTTACTTCCGTATCGCCCAAAATGATTCGTTGCGTGAAATGTTCATGATCTAGTTCAAACACTTTTTCAAAGGAATGAGAAAAGGGTCCATGGCCTAAATCATGAAGAAGAGCAGCACAAAGGGACAATAAACGATGATCTTCATTCCATTCGCGACGTCCTACAAACACGTCATCAATGATTCTACGAACAATTTCGTACACCCCTAACGAGTGATTAAAGCGACTATGCTCTGCTCCGTGAAAGGTAAGATAGGTCGTACCAAGCTGCTTAATCCGACGCAGTCTTTGAAACTCCCTCGTGCCAATTAGATCCCAGATCACGCGGTCACGAACATGGATATACCGATGAACAGGGTCTTTAAATACTTTTTCTTCATCTAATTTTTGCTTTGCGTACTCCATCGCTACCCCTCTTCCTATTTATCTTGCTTCTATTATAGCGATTTTATCTTTAACAATCATCTCGACCATGGCAATTCTATTTTCATTCTTTTCGACAAGTTGCAGAGAAATACCCTGACAAAAAATCACCTTCTCCTAAGAATTAATAAGAGAAGGCGACCGTATGATTTTTGTGTTCGTATAGAGAAAAAATTTATTTTTTTAACTTTTTTTTCACTTTTTCCATTAATTCTTCTTCTGTCAAAGCCGCAAGTGGGCGATTATTTACAAAAGCAAAAGTCTTTTTACGACCAGGGCCGCAATATGATTGGCATCCGACTTCTACAGATGCACAAGAATCAATCCCTTTTAACTTTGGTACTAATGTCTTTAAATTAACGGCTTGGCAGTCATCGCAAACTCGGAATTCGTTTGTCATATGACAACAACCCTTTCTATATAAAATGAAACTTCTAATTAACGGAATGTTTTCGTCTCTTTGAAATAACTAGTTCAATTAGTCGGATTTACAATCAAAAAAATCCGTATAAATTTCAATGAAATCTATCTCTTCACTTAGCAAATTGTACAGTTTATCGAAACTCATTGCAAGTTCCATCTTATGGCGTTTTTTTATTATGCCTAATAGGCTTAAATACAACCAAACTACTAGAATAAAAAAAATTTGACATATTGGTATGAAAAACTCTTCATCTGGTCAACCTAATAGTAGTAAACATGAAAGGAATGGGAGATGAGATGATGAAAACTAGACAAGATGCTTGGTCTGAAGAAGATGATTTATTACTAGCTGAAACGGTTCTACGACATGTACGAGAAGGAAGCACACAATTAAATGCCTTTGAAGAGGTTGGAGATAAACTAAATCGCACCTCCGCAGCCTGTGGATTTCGCTGGAATGCTGTCGTTCGCCATCAATACGAAAAAGCTCTTCAACTAGCAAAAAAGCAACGCAAACAACGTCAACGCATCCTAGGAAAAGATCAAGGTGGCAAGAAAAAATTACTCTATCAACCACCAACTCCATCATTTGAAGAACTAGAAGCCATTGAAATGGAAGCAAGTTCAGAAATGTCACCTGACTACCTAAACTTCACCACAGAACAAGAAGCTTCTCAAGAAGTAGAAGAACAAGTAAAAGTAACAAAAACAACAAAGCCCGCACCCGAAATCAAAGGAGATATGTCATTAGAAAAAGTCATTCTCTTTCTACAAAACCTCGGCTCTTCCAATTATCAATCTGATATATTGAAAAGCGAGAATCAAAGATTAAAACACGAAATTGCCGAACTCAGACGCCAAAATAACGAACTACAAAAGAAAGTAACCAGCCTAGAAAAAAACACCGTCACCATGCAAGAAGACTACGAAACCCTTATGCAAATCATGAACCGAGCTCGTAAACTCGTATTATTCGAAGAAGAAGAACGTCTAACCCCAACCTTCAAAATGGACAGAAACGGAAACCTCGAAAAAATGGCAGAGTAAAACAAAAAGCGGAAGTGGCTGCCCAGGGACGACAGGCAAATGTCCAAAAATCACAAACAACTTTATTCATAATCAAGCAGGCTAAGGCTCCCTCCATTGGCCTTTTCTATAAAAAAAGAAGCTGACCTCATTTTGGTCAGCTTCTTTTGTTTTGAAGAAACTGTTTTCGCAATGATTGTTGTTTTCCAACCAGTCAATAAATGGTGATATGGCATTGCTTGGGGAATCGTTTCTTCCATTTTTAATGGAATCAACAGTAAAATGGAGGATCTCATCTGAAATTAGATTAAATAGCCACAATGTATACGAAAAGAACCATACAAAAAGAGTCTTTGAAGAATATTTTTTCATCCTCATGAATCTTTTTTTCAAAGTATTCGTATGAATAACAAATAAACTTTTAGAGGAGAAATGATTGATGTATCAAGAAACCCTTCCCGCATCCCTATCCGCTGTTTTAAGAGCCTTCTCTGTTTCGTTGGCATTTGCCCTATTAGGGATGATAGCCGGAATATTCGTACCACCTGTTTTGTTTCTGCCGCTTATATTTGTTGAGTTAGGCATGTTAATTTTTGCGTTTTTCTTAAGAAGAAAAAAAGCCATCTCGTATACGTTCTTATATTCATTTACTTTTATATCAGGAATCACGACTTATCCCGTTATCGCTTATTACTTGCAAAGCATGGGCGCTGACCTCGTTTTACTTGGAATTGGAACTACCTTTGTTGTGTTCACAGGACTTGCGATTTTTGCCTCGACAACGAAGCGTGATCTTTCTTATTTAGGCGGGATTTTATTCGCAGCTCTATTAGCTTTAGTTGCGATAAGTGTTTTCAATATTTTCATCCCTATAAACGATACAGCTATGCTTGCGTTTTCATTTATTGGTGTTTTAGTTTTTAGTGGCTATGTTTTATACGACTTTAACCGGATGAAACAGCATGGAGTGTCTATGGAAGAAGTACCATTAATGGCGTTAAATTTATACTTGGATTTTGTTAACTTACTACTAAATATTCTCCGCATCTTTAATATTTTATCTACGAAAGATTGATTCTAGTTTCCCGAAATAGTCGCTGATGAAAGTGACAAAGACTCTGTTATGTGAACGAACATTTCATATACATTGTTGCAAGGAAATCTATAATTTTTCGTGAAACTTTGATTTTTTTAGAGATTACAAATTTGCCTGAACGGGAAAGCAATAAATTTTGCGAAAACAGCTGTTTTGAAGAAAAAAACGAAGTAACAAGCGACTTATTTATTCGCAATTGGTGGATTCCTTGGACTAATTATTGAACTAAGAAAGCGGCATTCACACTAGACAGCGGGGACAACTGCTTGAAAAAACGTCTAGAGTTAATTCTCTAGACGTTTTTCTTTACTCTTTTTTGGGAAAACTATTTCGACAATTGTCAGATTATTTTTCCGTTAACACTTTTTCATTCCGATCAATGACCCGGTTATAATATTGTTCATACAAAGCGACTTCTTCCCCTTGCAGGCTAGTAGAGATCAAGTTAGAGCTGTGATTTTTCAACGACTGTAAGAAGCGTAGCATGACGTCTTGCACACTTAAATCGGTTACTAACAACTCCGATAACGAAGCCATAACTTCCGGACGAATAGTAGGATAATCAAATTTAGTGGACGCCTGTTTTAACCCCTCTTCATAAAAGCGACCAATCAAGTGAGCACGTTCGCTTCCACTTCCAGTTACACATAAATAAATCTGCACCGCTACTCCGTTTCGAATTCGACGCTGTGAGATTCCGGCGAACTTCTTTCCACCGATGCTCAAATCATAGCTTCCTGGGCAATACGAACCAACGATTTCTTTTGCTTCAATCTCCACTGGAAAGTCGTTAAACATTTCTAAAATCAACTGAAGCATCGCCTCGTACCCTCTATTAATATCAATTCCCTTTTCTGTATCTGGAAATATCAATGAGAGATTAAGAACCCCTTCGTCTAGCACAACGGCCAAACCGCCTGAATTTCTGACAATATACTGGTAACCAGCTTCCTGTAAGACCGATAGTCCATCCGCTAAATAAGGAATTCTCGTATCAGTAATCCCTAGAACCACTGTATTATGATGAACCCATGCCCTTGCAGTTGGACTTGAGTTCCCAGTCCCAACGGATGTGCTAAGCGTATCGTCCATGGCAAACGATTGAAGGGCACCAAACATGGGACCTAAACTGCTCTGGTCAATGATTCGCCATTGAGGTTGCTGCAAAAGTGTAGCTTGATTTTTAATCGACATTGTTGCTGACTCCTTGTAATCCCGGCATTTTTGTTTCATCATTATAGCATATTTCTGAATGACTCTTTATTGGTTCACTGTGACTATTGACTTTCTCTTTCAAAAAATCCTCCATTTTGTCCCCCAAGAAATACAGGAATCGTATCTGTTTCACTCTATCTATACTGCTAATACAGTCATCATTAAGAAATAAGTAATTGTCATAGAGCTAGTCCCGAAACCCTATTAGAGTGTATTCTTTTTTCCATTTCAGAAGGAGCTTTTCGCATACATTGTTGTATTTTCTTTACTTGTTGAGGGATCCTTTAAGTTGCTGTTAAGTTCCATCAAAAACAAACGAAAAAATCCACGAAACAAAGTGATAACATAATTTATCAACTGACAAACCTTACGAAAACAGCGTTTCTAAAAGAAAAGAAGCTCATCTAGATGAGCTTCTTTTTCTGAATTATTGCAATGCTTGAGCGGCGGTAATCATCGCTAGTTTGTAAACGTCCTCTTGGTTACAGCCACGAGACAAATCATTGACTGGCGCGTTCAAACCTTGAAGGATTGGTCCTACTGCTTCAAAATTCCCTAAACGTTGAGCAATTTTGTATCCAATATTCCCTGCTTCGAGACTAGGGAAGATAAATACGTTGGCATCTCCTTGGATTGGAGAGTCCGGTGCTTTTTTCTGTGCAACCGACGGAACGAACGCAGCGTCAAATTGAAACTCTCCGTCTAAGATCAGCTGTGGTTCACGTTCTTTCGCAATGTGAACGGCATCCATTACTTTTTCCGTTTCCGGTGACTTAGCTGAGCCTTTTGTTGAGAAACTTAACATGGCGACACGCGGATCCATATTGAACATTTCGGCTGTTTTCGCACTCTCAAGAGCAATTTCTGCCAAGTCTTGTGCATCCGGCGAAATGTTAATGGCACAATCTGCAAATACGTACTTTTCATCGTTACGAACCATAATGAACACACCCGATGTTTTTCGAACGCCTTCTTTGGTTTTAATAATTTGAAGCGCCGGACGTACCGTTTCCGCTGTTGAGTGTGCGGCCCCACTTACAAGACCGTCTGCTAAGTTAGTGTAGACTAACATTGTTCCAAAATAATTTTCATCTTGGAGAATTTTACGGGCATCTTCTTCAGTTGCTTTTCCTTTTCGACGTTCAACAAAGGCAGCCACAAGCTCATCCATGCGAGCATAGCTAGCTGGGTCGTAAATTTCACAACCTTCAAGCTTAAGATTTAAATTTTCCGCTTTTGTCTCGACATCCTCTTTGTTTCCGATAATAATAGGCGTTAAAAGTCCATCTGCCGCTAACCGTCCCGCAGCCGTTAAAATACGCTCATCTAGTCCTTCTGGGAAAACAATTTTAAAGTTCTTTCCCTTGATATTTTCTTTAATTGAAGTAAACAAATCACTCATTGCAGCGTCCTCCTTAAGTTTCATTACTTTTAGAATACTCTTCTAGGCTATGATTTCAAGAAAAAGAGAGTTTGTTAGCGTTTTCACAATAAAAGTTTTTGTTTTCTGATTATTAACTCTTGCCTTATGTATCTCTTCATTAGTGTTTCCGCTTCTTTATTCTCTATGCAATGGGGGTTTTCCCTCTTTGGATTGTTTGTACACATGGAATATGGATAAAATATGATATAGTAAGAACTGAGTCGATTTTTTATTAGGAGTGATTAATAATGAGTGAACCAGCACAAACACTAGATGGTTGGTATTCCCTACATGATTTCCGTTCAATGGATTGGACGACTTGGAAAATGCTTTCAAGTGATGAGCGTGAATCTGCAATGTATGAATTCCTACAATTTTTAACTAAACTCAACGGCACGAAGGAAGGTAGCCATGCCCTCTATACCATAGTTGGGCAAAAAGCCGATTTCATGCTCATGATTCTTCGTCCTACAATGGAAGAATTAAATGAGCTAGAAACAGAATTTAATAAACTGACGATATCTGAGTATACGGTCCCAGCTTTCTCTTATGTTTCTGTTGTGGAATTGAGCAACTACTTACCATCTGATGAGGATCCATATGAGAATGCGCATGTTCGTTCTCGCCTTTATCCAGAATTACCGAAAGCAAAGCATATTTGCTTCTATCCAATGGACAAGCGTCGCCAGGGAGATGATAACTGGTATATGCTTCCAATGGAAGATCGTCGGAGCATGATGAGAAGTCACGGGATGATTGGTCGTCAATACGCTGGAAAAGTTAAACAAGTAATTACGGGTTCTGTCGGATTCGACGATTACGAATGGGGAGTCACCCTGTTTGCCGATGATGTACTTCAATTCAAAAAATTAGTTTACGAAATGCGTTTTGATGAAGTCAGCGCTCGCTTCGGAGAATTCGGAGCATTCTTCGTCGGAAACCTATTAGAAGAAAACCAAATTCACTCATACCTACATGTGAACTCCAAAGCGTAATCGCGCGGGTTGCGGCGTATGAAATTGTACCCTTCGTATGAAATATAGGAAACACGGAGAGCTTGCGATTCGATGTTGACTTATTGGAAGGAGAAGGGGGAAAGTTCACTAGCCGCTGCGCGATGAAGCTAGACGGACCAAAGCGTAATCGCGCGGGCTGCGGCGTATGAACTTGTACCCTTCGTATGAAATATAGGAAACACGGAGAGCTTGCGATTCGATGTTGACTTATTGGAAGGAGAAGGGGGAAAGTTCACTAGCCGCTGCATGGTTTTCACTGTCATTAAAATGAGATTTCTCACTAAACCTCACTTTGAAATAATTGTAAAAAAGCTTCCGCTTGCCGGAGGCTTTTTTTGTTTTCTTCTCATATTACCCATTTCTTCATCATATGAATGAACTAGTGATGGAAGGCTAAAAATGTTGATCACCGCCCGTTAGATTCCCGCTACTGTGGATGCTTATAGCTTGATTTGTTCAAACACAAACATTGAAGCTTGCCTTCAATTAGTCATCTTGAATCTGCTAGTAAGTGAGGTGAAAGTATGGGCGTTATACCTTATAACGAAGCTGACGTGAAAATACTGGCCCGTTTAATGCGCGCAGAAGCTGAAGGAGATGGACAGCTCGGCATGCTCATGGTAGGGAATGTAGGTGTTAACCGTGTTCGAGGAGACTGTCTAGATTTTAAAAACATTAAGAGCATCCGAAATATGGTGTATCAAAGTCCTGGAGGGTTTGAAGCTACACAAAAAGGCTATTTTTATCAAGCTCCTAGGCAAAAGGAGATCGATTTAGCTAGAAAGGCCCTCAAGGGTGGGCGATATCATCCTGCAAGTAATTCCTTATGGTTTTTCCGTCCAGAGGGAAACTGTCCTGATCAATGGTATAACCAATGGAATACCGGGCGCTACAAATCTCACTGTTTCTTTAAACCGACACAAGAAGACTGTAAAACAGTTTATTAATTGTAAAGGGGGAAAATATCTTGAATCAAGGTCAATATTACGGCTATAATCCACAAGCTTATTATCCAGGCTACAATCAGCCGCAGTACGGGGGAAATCAAGGAGGGATGCAAGTACCACCACCGACCAATGCACCCTCCCCTTCGCAAAATTTGCCTGGTCAATTACCTGTAGAAGAATCCTATATTGAAAATATTTTACGTTTAAACAAAGGAAAAGTCGCTACTATTTATATGACGTTTGAAAACAATAAAGAGTGGAACGCAAAAGTTTTCAAGGGCATCATTGAAACGGCTGGTCGAGACCACATCATCATTAGTGACCCCCAAACGGGAAAACGTTACTTATTACCGATGATTTATCTAGATTATATTACGTTTGATGAAGAAATTGACTACTTCCCTGGTACAGCACCCGTAGCTTATTCCCCTCGGTGATGGAAAGAAATAGCTGGGAAATCGGTTTCCAGTTTTGCCTTCCTTTAAAAATTGGTTACGAATAATCCCATTTTAAAAAGCGATTCTCCGATAAAGAGAATCGCTTTTCATGTTGTTACTTCCTGAAAAATCTAGAAAAAAATCCTTGTTTAGGTTCAACCATGATTTCCTCTTCCCAGTTTGTTAAACCATCAAAAAAAGTCTCGAAATTAGGAGCCAATTCAACAATCTGTTCATCATCAATATCGATAAATATGATAGGAGGCTCTTCTCTTCTCCGTCTGTAATCCATGGCAATCCATGTGTGTCCATCTCCCGATATTAACACAAGGTCGTTCGGTAAACCCCATTCCTTGATTAAATACCCACTCTCTAATATGCCTCCCTTCTCACCAATCCCTAAAATATGGTCGACATTCACATGATCTTCGGCCCAAGAAGTAGGAACACTCGATGGATGAGCGTCAAATTTGATGTAACCCCCATTTTGTTCTTTCAAAATATTAATGAATGATTTCGGAAGCTGAAGGTTTAATGATTCTTCTGCGTTCTTTATCATAGCATCTGTTAATGGTTCCAAGCGAAAATAATCGTTGTCCTCTTGCCAAATATTATTCTTCATTGCATTACTCCTTGAAAATATCATTTCCGCTTAATTTCGTGCATCCAATGACCTTTTTTAACCGTACTTTCAATCTATTAACCTATTCGATTTCAAATACTAGTGGACATTTGACTAGTTATCCAGCACTTCTCTTTGCTTTTGCACGACTTTCCGGAGTTTATGTACGTCTTCCCCACCGATATGCACCGCTTTTTCCTTTTATGCACATTTCAGCGATTATGCACCGCTACTCTTTGCTTTTGCACGACTTTCCCTGTTAAACCCATTTCAACAATGGCGAGTCCTACCTAAAATAGTTTCACTGCTGCGATCATTAACAACACCCATGCAGCTAGGAAAGCGACGCCGCCAAGAGGAGTTATCGCCCCTAAGACACTGATTTTAGTGAGGCTTAGAACGAATAAGCTACCGGAAAATAGAAGGATGCCGGCGAACATTAGCCAGCCGGACCATGATAAAAGTCCGCTTGCTGGGAATTGACCCAAGAGCACAGCTATTACAAGCAAGCCGATACTATGAAACATTTGATATTGTACAGCCGTTTGCCAAGTGTCAATGTATTTTGGTTCTAGTTTTCCTTCTAATGCATGAGCACCGAATGCACCAAATGCTACGGATAAAAAGGCATTAATTGCCCCGATTATAATAAATAGTTTCATTTTTTTACCTCTTCATTCCTTAAATTTTTAAAAATCAAAAAGAGAATCCCCATTCGCTCCATCGTCCGTTTTGAGTTTTGTGGTTTCTGTGACAACAACCGATTCGGATGAAGGCTGGGGTGTTGGCGAATTTCCTACCGTTTTTTGAAAGGCGACCGGACTCAATTCCGATTCAGATTCCTCTTCTAAGAGTACTTCGCATAGTGCTTTAATAACATGGAGGTGTTCACGAACTTGTGCCCCTCTTTTGGCTTTTTCTATTTCTTTTTCCATTCTTAATAGAATAGATTGGTGGCTAATATTCAAGCTAGCCCTCCTTTAGGATGGATTTACGATTCTTTCAAATCGGCTCAGATCGTCTTCAGATCCGAATACGACGACTTTATCGTTTGGTATTAATTTTACATCCGAAGCTGGATTGGTCATTAATTCTGATCCCCGCATAATTGCGACAATCGTAATTCCGTAAGTGTTCCGGACGGCTGATTCTGCCAAGGTTTTATTGATCAATTCACAGCCCTCGAGAATTAATAGTTCTTCTATGGCATACTCTTTCGTCCCAGAATGTAGCATCATATCTACATATTGTACACTTAACGGCTTTAACATAGACATCACCATTTGATTGCCGCCTAGGGAAGATGGGTTAATGACTTTGTCTGCTCCCGCTCGCGAAAGTTTATCCATTGACGAGCTTTTTTCTGCTCTTGCAACGATTTGAATATCTGGATTAAGTCCTTTAGCGGTTAAAGTCACGAACACATTATCGGCGTCGCTCGGAAAGGTCGAAATCAATCCAGCTGCTTTTTTAATTCCAGCATGTATAAGCAGATCATCATCAGTAGCATCCCCGACCAGATAAATCTCATGTGAATCCATGATGGCATCTAACCGGTCAGCGTCTTGATCGATATAGACGGCTTGGATTTCTTTTTTACGCATATGGGCTAAAACTTGCTCGCCCACTCTGCCGACTCCACACACGATAATATGGTTTTCAAGCTGTTTAATCTTGGTTTTCATTCTTTTTAGCCTCACAGTTTGGGAAAATTCCCCTTCAAGCAATAAAGTAGCAATTGATCCCATTGCATATGTCACAACACCAATCGCGATGGGAATAATCACTAACGCAAAGATTTTCCCCTGGAATGTTTGCGGGATCTGATCGCCATATCCGACCGTCAACACCGTCACCATCGTTAACCAAAGCGAATCGAAAAAGGATAGCTGTTCAAAATACATAAACCCGACGGAACCGATTAAGATAATTCCATTCATGATCAGAAAGCTATTTCCTAAGTGACGATATCGCTTCCGACGAATCATCGTTTTTTTCTCTTTATCAATGAGTCTTTTCTTTAACATTGGAAGGCTCCTCACAATCGGCCTTTATTTTTGCAGAAACTTCAAGCATGGTTGTCCGGATACTTTTCGAACATATTGTGAGGGAAGAACCTTCGTTTTAAAGCCATATGCCTTGCACCCTCTCGGACTTTTTTGATCCCATGTGACAAAAAAATACTGACATTGAAAACAATTCACTTTATTCGATTCTTTCATCCTCATCACCTACTTCGTCAAATCCCACTGTATTTCGGTTTTTCCTTGTTTCTTTAAGAGGCGATTGGTTTTAGAAAATGGTTGACTGCCAAAAAAACCTCGATACGCGGATAACGGACTAGGATGGGGTGCTTCGATTACAAAATGCCTGCTTTCATCAATCAGACGTTTTTTCATTTGGGAAGGTTTCCCCCACAGAATAAAGATAATCGGGTCTTCCCGGTTACTTAATAATGATATGATCTTGTCCGTCAGGGTTTCCCAACCTTTCATTTTATGAGAGTGAGCTTGACCCTTCCGCACCGTTAGCACGGTATTCATCATTAAAATCCCTTGCTCTGCCCAGGGCACTAGATAACCATCTTTAGGAGCCTGAGCCCCGACGTCTGTTTCTAGCTCTTTAAACAGATTGCGAAGAGACGGGGGATGAACCACTCCAGGTTTCACCGAAAAGCTCAATCCATGGGCTTGGTTCGGTCCGTGATAAGGATCTTGTCCGAGAATCACGACTTGAACATCTTGAAAAGAAGTCAGCTGAAAAGCTCGAAAAATATCCTTCTGTTCAGGATAAATTGTATAGTTTTCGTATTCTTCTTTTAAGAAACTTTGTAGGTCTTGATAATATTCTTGCTGAAACTCTTGTTGAAGTAAGGGTCCCCAGTCATTTTTCACTTCCACACTATCCCCCCCTATTCTACTTCAAATGAAGTTTTTACGGTATAGTCCAGTCTCTGAAAAAATTGCGTTAAGGATTTTTCTGCATTTTTCTCGGCAGCCACGAGCACACCTTGTGCAATCGCCTCTTCTTCAATAATTTTCTTCGCTTCTGAGGCAAGCTCAAACCCTTCCTCCCAATCGACTTCATTCCGGAAGACACCTTCGACTGAGTAGGTTTGGATCTTCTCTGTATCGATGCTGACATCTTGAAGCAACTCAGCATGTGGCAGTGTGATTTCGATGACTTTCTTTGCTTCGTCTATTTTAACATCCTGGTCTTGAATTTGTGTCAAATCGACTCCGGCAAGTACGGAGCCTGGCACAACAAGAAGAACCTTGCGCTTTGTTCCTGGAAAGTCAGCCGAGATTTCTTGTCCGAATAATTCATTATTTTCCTCTTCGATAACCGCTTTTACAAACGCCTGTGCCGTTGCTAGTGAATGTAACTCTTGAATTTCTTCTATGAAACTACCTGTTTCCGTTACTGTGTTGCTTCCTGAAAACCAGTAAATAATTCCTGCTCCTAACCCACCTAAAATAAGAATCATGCTGGTAAAAAACAGGAGCACTCTTTTCTTCCAAATTATCCAGAGAACGCCGCTCGTTTTTCTCATCAACGGAGGATTCATACTACTGGTAGCACTTTGTTCTCCCGCAGTTGCCTTTAATTCGTGTAATAATACTTCAATTTCTTTTATCTTTTCTGCTTGTCGATTATTCATAGCTCTCTCCCTCATCCGAAACATAACTCTATTACATTATAAGGAAAAGTGTCGAGAGATGGAATATAAGTATGCATTAAAGGGTATTTAATAGCTTACTACTGATATATGGAGGAGCAAATTATGAAAATAGCAAAAAATAGATGGGTTTGGTTTGTGTTCGTAACCAGTATTACTGTGCTTCTCGGCATTGTCGTTTACGTCCATACGACAAAAGCTCTTCCTGATGGCCTTTCCTATAAAGGCGATATTCATTATGTGGAGGATGTCGATTTTTTGTACGATTTAAGCTATGTGGATTCTACTGAACAACCTCAGCATGAGCTTCGTATTTTCAAAAGAATTAATGAGATGATTTTAGAAGCAGAAGAATTCGTAGTTATTGACTTATTTTTATTTAATAGTTATTACGATACAAAGAGTGACTTTCCACCAATTAGTGGCGAGTTAACCAACTCAATATTAACGGCAATGGAAAAGAAACCTGATCTCAAAGTGTTTTTTATTACCGATCCAATTAACCATGCTTACGGCTCTCACCACTCTGAAGAGCTTGAATTGTTAGAGGATTACGGTGTTGAAGTTATTTATACGGATTTAGTGAAATTACGAGATTCCAACCCCATTTATTCAAGTATATGGAGAACAGCATTTCAGTGGTTTCAATTTTACGAAAAAGGCGATGGCTGGTTGCCGAACCCGATGTCCAAGGATGCACCCGACATCACCTTTGGCTCGTATCTAGAAATGCTCAACATTAAAGCCAATCATCGCAAAATAGTAGCAACAGATCAATCAGCAATGATTTCATCAGCAAACCCTCATGATGAGAGCGGATATCATTCTAACATTGCGTTTGAGGTAGAAGGATCGATTATTTCTGATGTGATAGAAAGTGAACAAGCCGTGGCTACTTTTTCTGAAGGTATTGATCTTCCCGCAGTAGAAAAATCCAAAGAAACAGATGGTCCGATTGCGATCCGATTAGTTACCGAAGGAAAAATCCAGAAACAGCTTATTGAAGAACTCGATGCTGCTGAAACGGGAGATGAAGTATTTATTGGCATCTTCTACTTAGCCGACCGCGACGTGCTTGAAGCGATTATGAGGGCCGCAGACAAAGAAATCCCTGTTCATATCGTCATGGATTCAAATCAAAATGCCTTTGGTCAGGAAAAAACAGGCTTACCAAATATTCCTGTCTCAAAAGAGCTTCATGATTACAGTGACCTCATTGATATTCGCTGGTATAACACCGACATTGAGCAATACCACACGAAAATGACCTATATCAAAAAAGATGCAGAATCTGTTATTATCGGCGGGTCAGCAAATTATACCGGACGAAATTTAAATGATTTTAACTTAGAAAGTGATTTATGGATACAAGCTCCTAATGATTCGGAAGTTATTAAGGAGGTTCAAGATTATTTCGACCGTATCCTCTCCAATGAAGATGCCAAATATACCCTTACGTATGAAGAGAAGAAGCAAAGCCTACCAGTTTTTAAATATATGGTCTATCGCTTGCAAAAGTTTTTCTATTTTACTACCTACTAGATTTCAGCTGAAATGTTTACTCCCATGTGAAGCGGGTAAATAGTTAGTGTAAACAAAATTTCAAGGAGGAATTACTTTGTATAGAGTAGAAATCGTTGAAAATGGATTACAAGCACAAGAATTGATTTCTGGTTTTGAGATGGAAGGATATACGAAAGAGAATATTTACTTATTTGCACATGATACAAAACGATCAGAGCACTTAACTGAAGCAACAAATACAGAAGACATCGGAATCAAAGAACAAGGAATTTTTGAAACAATGGGCAATTACTTCCGTTCTCGTGGAGATGAATTACGCTCTAAAATGCGCTCAGTCGGTCTTTCCCAAGCCGAAGCAGAAAAATTTGAAGAAGAACTTGATAAGGGCAAACTTGTCATCGTAGCCTCGAAAGAAACAAGCGATATTGCCGGAACTAGAAATTACTAAGTCTGTAAAATTCAGAAGCAAACGCTAACATCTTGGGAGTTGCATCCCCCCCTTCGTTATTTGAAGGGGGTTTTTCATGTGCAAGCACAAAACTCGTTCCCTGTGTCCCCAAGTCAACTTTTCGCTTTTCAGAATCACTTTTAGTAAAATAGAAAAGAAGGATACGATTCTTCGTTAAGAAGGAGGAAAGATTATGAAGCCAATTATTGCTACTGAAGTGCAAGAGGCGATCAACACTTTTGCCACTCAGGACGTTTATATTCATATGGAAACCACTAATGGTGCATACGCGAGTCATTTTGATGAGGATTTTTTCTCGGCTGGTGCCTATATTCGAAATGCCAAGTGTACGTATGAACATGGTAAAGTCGCTGGAGAGGGTCCATTTCGTGTCGGCCTTAAGCTGGAAATAGGCTGGATTTACGCAGAAGGCTTAACACATTTCGAAATCGATGAGCAAAACCGACTGTTGATGGCTGGACACGGTCATGATGGAAAACTTGCGGTTGCCCTACAGATTAGCGCGACACCTTTCACCTAAAAAAGGCCCAAAGCGCCCGTATACCGGCTTGCGCTGGACACCAAAATCACATCAAATTTCATACTTTCTTACCTTTTTAATAGGCTATTCTCGTATACATTGTGGCTATTTCATCATATTTTTAATTAATCTTCCATTTCACTGTTGATTTCCATCAAAAATAAACGGATCTAGCTGCAGTGGCTAGCAGCTATGGGACAAATAACACCCAACTCCAAAGGTCAGGACCTTCTCCGTTGGATAACATTTGCCCGCCGCTGCTGGGCGAGCCACTTCCGCTTTTCCTGATCTAGCTACAGTGGCTTGCGGCTCGGGGTCAAATGAATAACCCTCCAGTGATGCAGGCATCACCTCCGAGTTCTTCATTTGCCTGACGCCGCAGGGCAGCCACTTTCGCTTTTCGTGATCCAGCTGCAGTGGCTTGCGGCTCGGGGTCAAATGGATAACCCTCCAGTGATGCAGGCATCACCTCCGAGTTCTTCATTTGCCTGACGCCGCAGGGCAGCCACTTCCGCTTTTCGTGATCCAGCTGCAGTGGCTTGCGGCTCGGGGTCAAATGAATAACCCTCCAGTGATGCAGGCATCACCTCCGAGTTCTTCATTTGCCTGACGCCGCAGGGCAGCCACTTTCGCTTTTCGTGATCCAGCTGCAGTGGCTTGCGGCTCGGGGTCAAATGGATAACCCTCCAGTGATGCAGGCATCACCTCCGAGTTCTTCATTTGCCTGACGCCGCAGGGCAGCCACTTCCGCTTTTCGTATATGATGCCCGAAACAAAGCTATTTCATAGATGAGAAACTGATTCGAAAAGCTACAAGCTTTGTGAAAATAGCCTTTTAATAAGTGATAGGTGAGAAACTGCACCATGAATAGCTAGGTTAAAACCTTAGGAGGAAAAATCATGGAAAAAGAAAAAAGCGTCCTCGTCATCTTTCCACATCCGGACGATGAAGCCTTCGGTGTGTCTGGGACGATTGCGTCACATGTAAAAGACGGAACACCTGTTACATATGCTTGCCTAACACTTGGAGAAATGGGAAGAAATTTAGGAAACCCGCCCTTTGCTACGCGTGAATCTTTGCCTTTGATTCGCCAAAAAGAACTCATAGCTGCTGCAAAGGCGATGGGAATACAAGATCTTCGTATGATGGGCTTGCGCGATAAAACGCTTGAATTTGAAGATGATACGAAAATGATGAAAATTGTCTCCCGGTTAATCGCTGAGATTCGACCTTCACTCATTATTAGCTTTTATCCCGACTACTCTGTTCACCCTGATCACGAAGCAACCGCCCGAGCAGTGGTTCGTGCCGTTAGAAACATTCCAGAAGGTCAGCGCCCAAAGCTGCACTGTGTGGCTTTTGCGAAAAATACCGAAGAGAACATCGGGAAACCAGATTTTGTTTACGACATCACCGCAGTCAAAGACGTGAAGCTTGCTGCAATGAAGGCGCATATTTCCCAAACTGCTTGGATGCTAAAAGAAATGGAAGAAAAATTAAAAAAGAATGATCCAGAAGCCCTTGCTTGGGTAACCAAGGAACGGTTTTGGAGTTATCAGTGGGACAATGATACCGTCAGTTAATTCTGATTTGGCAAAGATTGTTGTGGTTCACAGGGGCATTCAGCACAGGAACTGAATGGATTTAGGAGTTTTATGTCGTCCGTCTATCATCAGTCATTACCTATCACTAATTCTTTTCGTACCCATAGCCAAAACGTCTTTGAAAAGATTCTTTAATACAGTCCTATTCTTTTTCTTAGCTCCTTAAAAACACGAAGCAACCACCTGCTTCGTGTTTTTCTTATGGCTCTATTCGCATCGTTTGGTGCTATTGCATCCCAAAATACATGGCTTCAACATTTTTTCTTCAGTATTGGAATCTTTAGTGGGACAAAAAGCTGACCGAAACCCTTCTTTTTTCATCTTTACTAGACGAAGGCAAAAACATTCTTTATGATTCAAATTAAAATCCACTATTGGCGTACACCGCTTCAAGAATTAACTCACTTACTGCCTTATGATGATAAAATTGTTTAAAAGCGACAGTCTTGCTATTAAGCAATCGGGTCATTTAATGGAATAGCTTATTATTACAGAGTAGACGTATACTATGCAGTAAAGTTCTTCAATATTAAAGGGCTTTGTGAATAAATGTACTTAAGCCCTACAGTATGAAGCCATGCCAGCGGGGAGTCAGGATACTCATGAAGCTATCGAAGCAGCCAGAAATACTTTACGAGAAGTAAGAGTGATGACCTCGAGCATGATTGATCAGCCCGAGGAGTATTTCACAAAATGTGATCATAAATGATAGTTAACTAATGGACTAAGGAAGCAACATCCACTCAGATTAAAGGTTGTTTAGGGTGTGCTTGCTTGTTCTCTTGTAGAAAAATCTAAATCAGTGTAGGAGGTCCAAACTTTTTAACTTCACAGACAATATGACCTTTTGATTCAATAAACAACCAAAGTTGATTGATAGACTCTGATTCATACGATGGATTTACAATATAGAACGAACATCTTTCTTGTAATTGGGTAATAAAAAAATCAATCTCTTTCCTATCTACTTTTGAATATGAATGTCCTACTATAACGAAATGGTTTACTTGAAAATATTTAGTAAACTCAGTGTACGTTTTAAAGAGATTCTGAATCCATCCTAAATTCTCATGATAGTTTTCCTGTGTAGGTGGTATGATATCAGGTTGTTTTGGAATTCTCGTGTTTTCTTCATAAGGAACTGTTGTAATATAGCCATTTCCATAGGAGTCAAAAACTTGATTTCTACCTAAAACACTACCCCATGCGGATTGTTCATCTTCAAAGTGAATAAAATTTTTAGGAATTTCGAAATTAATTGAACCATGAGGCTTAAAGAAAGGTACTTCCTTTACAGGATTGTCAGTCCCAACCATGAAGTAACCTTTACTTGGAGAAGCTAATCTAAAGGATTTTTCTAAGACTAGATCGTAATTAAATGACACAAACCCAACAATATCTTTTCGGTTTTTTTCATCCACTGACTCCAGGACCATTTTACAAGGTTAGCATTATCGATTCTTGATTGTAATTTAGAATAAGCTAATGCCAAGAATCTTCTAAGATCTGATTCTCTTTTTGAAAAGTCCTTATCACTTAAATCAAACTCACCGTAATTTAGGAACTCATTCATAGAATCAAAATCACTTTGCCTTTCAGACAGTGGTAGCAATACATCTTTTATTGTACTTAGTTTACCTAGATAAGGTTCTAAATCTATTTCAGGGTTTCCAAATGATTTTAAAGGTGAAGAGGTATCTATATCCAAGTCTAAGTGATTCATTAGGTCTATGGTTAGTCCGTTACCAGCTAATATGCATACTCTTCTTTTTCGCATGATAAAACCTCCACTTTTATTCACTCAAGGTATATTTTACTATTTGTAGATGTTTTTATCACTAACAAGCGTTTGTCTAAAACTTGACTTTAAAAAGGCTCTTTTCGTAAGTATTGTTGCTTTTAATTATCATAAGGAAGAAATTACTTTTTATGGTATTATATAAACAAAGACATGTTCAGCTAAAGGGCAGCATTCTGAAGTTGTTATATAGGGAGGGGTCTTGTGGTATGTCTTTTTTATTCACTGTAATTTTTGGGATTATAGGAATTATATTATCAGGATTTTTAGAGGTTCCATCATTTATTGGACAAGGTTTTATTTTTGGAATTCTAATTGATTTGTATATAAAAGTAAACGAAACGTATAAAGAAATAGGAACTTGAAAATCGGATAACCGTTCTTAAAGTATCGAGGGCTCTCCAAGAATAAAGGAGAGCCCCTATCATTATGTCTTTCTTGGACCAGATTTAAAAATAGGATTTAATATATATTTATAGATAAATGTTCACTAGTGTTGCATAAATAATGTTTGAATTTTCAGTTTTATCATTTTTTCTGTTTAGAGCCAAAAAAGGAAATACCCAACTAAAGGTGGCTCCGTTCATTTGTTAATTATTTACAATTAGACTCAAGTGACGACAACAATTTGGTTTTAAGGAATCGCTTTTCCTTCAATCTTCCTAATCCAAATATGTGCTGATTTCCAGAATGCAGCCTTTAGATAACGGCTAATCTGTAAGGTTTTTCGCTTACTTCCAGTTTCAATTTGTACGAGTACATGTAGGCAAAAAACAATCAATGCGATAAATACTTGATTTTGAATAGCCCATTCACTTTGACCATAGAATTTTTTGATGCTGAGATGTTGCTTGATCCATTTGAAAAATAGTTCAATCGCCCATCTTGATTTATACATCTCTGAAATTTCTTCAGCACTCAAATCAAAACGATTCGTGATTAAGTGAAGGATATTTCCTTTTGTATCTAACACTTTTATTAGGCGAAAGTAATTTTCAGCACGGTTTTGAGTGGTACCTATCAACACCATTTGATCGGACAAAACAGCGGAATCCTCGAGATCGGCTCCTAAGGCGACAAAACAGGCTAGTTTACCACAACTATCCATGGTGAGTTTTGGCACGACTTTTAATGA